>PMOH01000268.1 GCA_003161515.1 Deltaproteobacteria bacterium | reverse complement strand
TTGCCGAACAGCTCGGCCATCACGACCCGCGGATCGGCGCCCTTGGCGAGGCAATGCCCGTGCTCGCGATAGGTCGAGACGACGTAGTCCTTGTCGTAGAGCGCGTAAATCGAGCCGACCGCGACGGCCTCCTCGCCGGCGTAGAGATGACAGAAGCCGGTGATCTTCCCGCGGCTGTACATCTCGGCGGTCTTCTCCTCGAAGCGCCGGATCAGCGTCATGCGCCGATAGAGGTCGAGCAGCTGGCTCTCGTGAAGGGTCAGCAGCGCATGCTGCGCAGTATGCTTGTCACGTTCGAGCGCCATCGTAGATCAAGCGTAACCCGATCGAGCGTGGGGGTAAACGAGGGGTTAGGAATCGAACAGTGGGCGCTGCGCCGTCGCTGCTACTGGCTGGAACGATCGACGATGGATTGGCGATGGGCCCAGCTTAATCAGCAGCTGCATGTGCTCGTTGGTGCAGTAGCCCTTGTGTTGCGCAAAACCGTAGCCGGGATAGGTGGCGTCGAGATCGACCATCATGCGGTCGCGCGTGACCTTGGCGATTATCGAGGCGGCGGCGATGCAGAAGCTCTTGCGATCGCCACCGACGATTTTCGTTTGCGGAAGTTCCAGGCCCGGGATCAGCCGGCCATCCACCAGCACGTGACCCGGCGCCAGGTTCAAGGCGGAAAGCGCGCGGCGGCTGGCGGACATCGTCGCCCAGTATATGTTGAGGCGATCGATTTCGTTGACCTCCGCGATTCCGACCCCGATCGCGATTGCGCGCTCCTGAATCGGCGTGAAGAGTTCCTCGCGCTGCTCGTGGGTCAACTGTTTGGAATCATGCACTCCGCTGATGAACGTTTCCGGCGCGAACACGACCGCAGCGGCGACCACCGGACCCGCCATCGGGCCGACGCCGGCTTCATCAACCCCGGCGACACTGTCGATGCCGAGTTTCCACAGCCGTCGTTCGTAGCGCAGGTCGGGTCGCTTGCTCATCGTGATTTACGCCATCCGCTTTAGGCGCGCCTTGCGAATCGTTTCGGCCGCGTTGTCGGGATCCTGGATTTCGTGGAGGCGAATGGCGTAGTCGGCGCTGGCGGCGGACGCGATTGTGACGTCGCCGAGGCCGAACATCCGCTGGAAGACGCGCTTGTCCACTTCGACCGAACGGATGTCGGCCAGTTCCATTTCGCGCCGGCGCGACGCCATCAGCCCGCGCTTTTCGATCAGGCGATCGGAGGTCAGACTCCAGCTCACGGTTCGCGCGCGAATCATCGTGACGATCCACGTCAGCACGCCGAGCCCGAGCACCGCGAAGCCGGCCTGGTTCGGTATCTGAATATTTTGGAACTTGCCGTAAAGCAGGCGGCCGCCGAACGCAATCAAAACTCCGCCGACCAAAAAGCCGTTCGCGTAGTACCACAGCGAGGGGCGGTAGGTGGCCAGCGCGTACTCGCGCACCGCCGACGGCTTGGGCGCGAACATCCGCGTGCCGCATCGCGAGCAAAACGCGGCGCCCTGCTGATTGTCGTTACCGCACTGGGGACATCTCATCGCGCGCCCGCCTCATCCGCCTCATCGGACAGAGTCGCAATCGTTGCGATTATGATGATGCGAGCCGCGCCGCGTCAATGCAGGTCCAAGTCCTCTTCTCCCTCTTCGAACTATTTTTGTGTAATTCTGAGCGAAGCGAAGAATCCCGGTGCTGCTGCGATAGTGATGAGGCCCGAATAGAAGGTGAAAAAATGAAATTCGGATTATTTGGAATCAACAACGGACCGTGTGCGTTTCCCAAATGCGCCGCGAGCGTCGCGCGTGCGGCCGAAGACGCGGGCTTCGAAAGCGTGTGGACCGGCGAGCATGTGATTCTGCCCGACCCGCAGGCGCCGCCATCGCCGGTAGCGGCGGACTACCCGATGCTCGACCCCGCGATCTCACTGGCGTTCGTCGCGGCGCACACGACCAAGATTCGTCTCGGCACCGGCATCATCATATTGCCGCAGCGAAACCCGGTGGTGCTCGCTAAAGAGCTCGCATCGACCGACGTGCTGTCGAACGGGCGTCTGATTTTCGGAATCGGCGTTGGATACCTGAAGCCGGAGTTCGATGCGATCGGAGCGCCGTTCGATCACAAGGGCGCGCGTTCGGAGGAATGGCTGGCGGCGATGATCGCGCTGTGGTCGATGCCGAAGCCGGAGTTCGCCGGCAAATGGATTCAGTTCAAGGGCGTCAATGCGATGCCGCGGCCGGTGCAGCAGCCGCATCCTGAGATCGTCTTCGGTGGACATACTAAGGAGGCGTTCAGTCGGGCGGCGCGGCTGGCGAAGGGATGGTACGGGTTTGCGCAGGACCTGGACGGGACCGCGAAGTGCGTCGAGGGGCTGCGAATTGCGTGCAAAGCGTCGGGCCGCCGGTTCGAGGACGTCGAGATAAGCATCACGCCGAGCCCGCGGGTGAAGGTCGATCGCGACACTGCGAAGCGCTACGGCGACTTGGGCGTGAGCCGGCTCATCCTGCTCCAGCGCGGCGCGGATGAAGCGGCGCTTCTCGAAGGCGTCAGCGCGGTTGGGCGCGAGCTGATCAACAAGATCTGACCGCGTCAACCAGCAGTTAACAGGACACCGGGCGGTCAGAATAGGACGACGGGTGTCTCACATGCGCGACGCGACGCATTGACGAGTCGCGTTCACGGTACGATCGACATTTTTCGGTCGCAGTGGCAAAATCCTACCGGCTGCGGCACTCAATTCTAGCCGCAGACAGCTTTAATCATGTGACATTTAGGTCAGCGTCCCCTCGGCACGCAGCTTGCGATAAGCCCCTCATGGTTCGCTTGAGTAAGCGCACCAGTCAAAAAAGAGAATCTGAAAAAGGGAGCTGACAGATGCTGAAAAATGACAGCAGTCACGTGCTGACGGTTAAGGAACTCTCGGACTACCTGAAGGTTCATCCGTCAACCATATACAGGCAGCTCAAGCGCGGGCGGCTACCGGCGTTCAAGGTTGGCAGTGACTGGCGCTTCAATATCGAGTCGATCGACCGATGGCGTCTGGAGCAGGACGCATTCAAAGAGATGTAGAACGGCCAGGGCGCGGAGCGGGGGAACAGGGGGACGCTGGGGAGCAAGAGGGGAGTCACGCAGAAGGGCGCCCGCAAGGGCGCCCGGCGTGACTAGCTTCGGGGTCAGTGGGGCGGGCCGCCGTGCCCGCAAAGTTTGAGGAGCAGGTGAGCGTCGAGGAGAGACTATGCGGTTGACTATTATAGCGGGTCTGATTTTAGGCACGTCGCTGGCGGTTCAGTCGATACTGGCCGCTCACGCCACTGCGAAACTCGGTCAGTCGCCGAGCGGAGTCGGCGTTCACGCACATGTGATTGCACCATGGTACATCGCAGCAGCTGATCGCCAAGGCGACGAGCATCCCGGGGGTGTTCGCGACGCCGTCCATTTGTCGTCATAACGAGGTAAGCAACGCGAGCGCATTGCCGTCATCTTGATGGAACGCGATCCTCATTTGTCATCGTGACAGAGCGAGCAACGCGATTTTCATTCCGATTCCCCTTCCCGCTCGGGAAGGGGTTACGGGTTAGGTTGCTCGCATCATTCGCGAAGCCCGCCGTCACTTTCTTTGTGTCATCCTGACGACCTGANNGCGAAGCCGGTTCCGGTTTCTGGAAATCGCGCAGCGCTCCTTTTTGAAAACCAACACAGCGGCTGAAGGCGGCAACGCGGATCAATCACACAGTTCTGATTGCGCCGGTTGCGGCTTCATCAGCGGGGCCGACGAAATCGAATGCGAGCCATCCGCGTAGCGGATCGACCCGGCTCACCTGGACCATTATCGGCATCTGGTTCGGCAACGTCGGCGCATTGTGCAGGGTGCCGCGTACCGTAAAATCGACGAGTTCCGCGCTTTGGCCTTCGCGCGCGACGTACGCAAGCAACGGGCCGTCCTGGGCGTGACGTTCAAGATAGCGGAGAATCCAGTAGCGCTTGGCACGTCGTTCGAGTTCGCGCCCTGACGCTTCCGCATTCTCGGCGCCCGCGAGCACGGCCAACAATTCATCGACACTATAAATGGGCGGCGCTTCGTGGCCGCGATTGGCCAGCGCGCCCAACAGTTGTCGCTGCAGAACCAGGTCGGCGTAGCGGCGGATCGGAGAGCTCAATTGCGCGTAAAAGTCGAGGCCGATTCCGGCGTGATATTCCGGATGCAGCGACAGCCGCGGGCGCATCGACGCCATATCGCCCCCGCCAACTTGCGGCTGCACGCGGTAAATGATCGGGATTCGATTCGCAGCGGCCCAGCGAGCGGCGACGAAGTTGCTCAGCACCATGAATTCCGCCACCAGTGTGCGACCGGGAGACGCGTTGTCGAGGACCGTGATTTCCACATCGTCGCCGTGCACTCTGACTTTCGCTTCACGCCGCTGCACGAGCACCGCGCCCGCGGTGCGACGTCGTTCACGAAGCTTGATCGCCGCCGCGCTGAGGCGACAGACAGTCGCGGCGGTTTCATCGCCATCAGTTCCTGATTCGAGAATACGATCGACCAGGTCGTAGTCGAGCCGGCGCATGATTGGAATTCGCGCGGGATAGATCGAGGCGTCGAGCAGCTCGCCGTCCGCCGACAATCGCACGTCGGTGGTCATCACGGGGCGATCTTCGCCTTCAATCAGGCTCGCAGCGCGGCACGAGATCGGATCGGGCAGCATCCTGATTGTCGTCTCGGGCAGGTAAACCGTGGTCGCGCGCGACGCCGCTTCCCGATCCATCGCGCCACCCTTGGCGACGAAATCCGCGACCAGCGCGATATGCACGCGCACGCGGACGCCGCCGTCGGCGAGCGGCTCGCAACTGAGAGCGTCATCGACCTCGACCGTGTCTTCGTCATCGACCGTGACTGCGAATCCGCCGTCGGAAATTGCGCGCGGACCCGGCACCGCCTCGACCGCCTCCTTCATCACGGCGTCGCTGAATTCGTCCTTGAGGCCGGCGATGAATGCGAAACGCGGCACGCGCAGCGGCGCGCCGAGCCGCTCGAGAATTTCGAACGCAGCCTCGGCGGGATCGACATCGGGCGCGGCCTGCGAGAGCATCTGCGTCATGTCGCGGCTGCGCGTGAACGGATTTTTGAGATAGCGCGACAGCTCTTCGATGAGCGCGGCCGCATCGTCAGCGGGCGGCTTCTCTGCGCCGATGAGGACGTCGCGCAGATGCTTCTGGATTTTACGATAGTCGTTGCTGCGCGCGCGAATCCGATCATTCTGTATCCGCAGCCGTTCGACCTGTTCCGGGGTGCGCGGCACGAAGTCCATGTGGCGACGGACAAAGTAGGTGCGATCGTTCAGCAACGCCTCGAGCATCACCGAGGCGCCGGCATTTGATTTGCGGCCGAAGAACAAATCCGCGAGTTCGACCGCGGAAAAACTGCGGCTCTGCTCCTGCGCGACTTGCCACAGCAATTCGAGATCGAGTTCGGCCGCAAGTTCCGCGCGTTCGTGTTCGAGTTCCTTTAGTGCCTCGGCAGCGTTTTCGCGATCGGCGCTTCGCTCCGGATGACGCATCAGGACGAGATCGCGCGGAACCAGCCGCTCGTGGCCCGCGGAATCGACAACCGCCAGGTGGCGTTCCTGTTCGCGGGTCACCAGCGCGGCTTTGAGCCGTCCTTGATCGAGGTACTCGATGATGGTGCCCGAATATTTGAGCGGAGGTGACACTACAGAATTCATTTTGACGACCACGGCGACCTAAGACTATATGAAAGGACGAACAATCGCCGGAAAGGGTACCGAACGAGGCTGCTTGAGCATGAAAATTCAGATCGACGTACCCGACGAACTGTTCGCGCAGTTGATGCGGGTCGCGGAGGCGATGGGGATTTCGAATCCCGCGGAAGCTGCGACCGTGGGGCTGGCCGAGTGGGTGTCGCGCCGCAAGTCGGAGCTGGACGATCGGGACCCGAACGAAAAGTACGAAGTCAACGAGGCACTTGATGAACTTCTCGCAAAGAAAAAGTAATTTCTCAATGTTCGCCATCGCGTTTTGTCTCGTCGCGCTGGCGATCGCGGCATTGCCCAGCTTGACCAACTCGATCGCGCGCGCGGCAGGCGCGGGCCTCGACGTGGAAGTACCGTTCGAGATCAAAGCGCTGAAGACGCCCGGCCTCGTTGCGCCATACTTCGTACAGGACAATCACGGCACGATGGTGGTCTCCGATCAGGCGGGCGGCGTTTACTCGGTGACCTTCGGCGGCAAGGCGACCGCACTGGCCGACAAAACCAAGATTAAAAACCCGGCCGGAGTCGCAATCGGTCCGGCAGGATTCGGATCATATGAGGGCAGCGTTTTCGTCCTCGCCGCGACCGGTGGTATCAAGGGGGCGTGCGAGGTCGAACGTATCGACAAGTCGGGCGCCGTTACCACGTTTGCGAAGTTGCCCGACGCGGCGGCGACAGAATGCCGTGACCTGGAATTCGGAGCGGCTGGATCGCCGTTCGCGGGCAAGCTTTACGCGGTGACGAGTGGCAACGCGTCGATTTACGCGATCGACGCCTCTGGCAAGGCGACCGCATTTGGCGCCTACAACAAGCCGGTTCCGTTCGAGTTGACGACGATTTCATTTCCACCTTCGTCCGATTCGAAAGCTGCGGGCATGATGCTGATCGGGATGCGCGCGAAGGGCGGTTTCGCGGCGAAGGTCGGCCGCATCGGCATGATCGGCGCCGACGGCAAGTTGAAGGACGATGTTTACCTGGTTGGATTCATCCGGCCGTCGGGCTTCGCGTGGTCGCCGTCAACTTTCGGATCGTACAGCGACGAATTGATGATCGCGGACACCGGCAAGTTTGCCTCCGAGAACGACAACGAGCGCGACGGCACCGTGTACCGGGTCGAGAAAGATATCGCGCGCGGATTCGCCTCGGGTCTGATGGATCCGACCGACATGAAGTTCATCGGCAGCAAGGCGGTGATTTGCGATCCCGCGGAGAAGGGGAAGGGGCAGGGCGCGATCGTGATTATCTCGTCGATGCTGTAGCGCGAATCAATGCCAGGGCTCGGTGATTACCTGGGTGTCGCCGGTCTCGCGATCGACCAGCAGCATCTCGACCTGGTTGTACGAGCCCTTGGGGAAAAAGACGTAGCCGCTGACGGTAAAGTCCTTGCGCACTTCCTCGGGCTTGAGCGAGACCGCTTCGAGCTGCTGGTTGGCCTGCTGATTGGCTTTCGACTGTCCTTTCTCAGCGCCGCTGAAAATTCCGCCGGCAGCTCCGAACGCGGTACCAACCAGCGCACCGGCGCCAGGCGAGCCGAAACCGTACCATCCTGCGGAACGTCCCGCCGCACCGGCGATAGCGCCGGCTCCCGCGCCTACTGCCGCGCCGCCAACGCCGCTGATCGCTGCGCTCTTCACTGCGCCTTCGAGTTCGTTGGCGCCGCCGGCCTGGCGCGCGGCTTCACCCGGCGGAAGAGGAGCGACTCGCTCGCCGGCGCTATTGAGCGCGAAGATCTGGCTCGGAATCACGGAGCGCGGCGCATCGGTGCCGTTCGCGACTGATACGTAGACCGGCGTGACTTCGCCGACGGTGGGCGCGGCCGCGACGCTCACCGCAACCCGACCCTGCTCCGGCGTTGCGACGACGTTGGGCGTATGCGCGATCGGCGCCGGCGCGACGGCGCACCCGGCAATCGCGACCATCATCGCGACCACTCCGACTCGCGTTGCAGCAAGGCGATTTTTCATCAGCGTCACGAATGCAACCTCAGTTCTCATTTCAGTCGAAGGCGCGCGGCAAGTCTATACCCCGCACGGCTCGCATCATTAGACGTAGCGTGCGGCCGTGCCGTTTCAGTATGAATGAACGTTTATTTTAGGTCCCATTTTCGCGGCAACCTCTGCTAGGATCCATCCGATGAGCGCAGACGAAATCGCGGTGCGGCGTCTGAAAAAACCAAAAAACGCGATCGTAATCCTACTCGACAGTCTCAATCGTCACATGATCGGCGCTTACGGCGG
>PMOH01000197.1 GCA_003161515.1 Deltaproteobacteria bacterium | reverse complement strand
GATCGCGCGCGCGGCTGTGGGCACGGACCTGGTAGGCACGGGCGGGATTGAACCGCCGACCTCTTCCGTGTCAAGGAAGCGCTCTCCCACTGAGCTACGTGCCTTCACGGGCGAGGGGCATTGTGTAGATACGTCAAGCAAACGCTGAAGGTAACTGATTATGCGCTGGCGGGCAACCGAAGTTTAGAGCAAGGAGGTGACTTTGGTGAGCAAGCCGTTGATAGCATCGTCGAGGAAATTGTAGCCCGAGGTCGGCGTCAGGCCGTAGGCGACGACCGCGACAGCGGCGAGTATGAGAGCGTACTCGGTCATCGTCTGGCCTGGCGGTTTCCCCCAAATTTTTAATTGCCGAACAAGCATCGCTGCGACCCTTAGCTCCTGTCGAACAGATTGCCAAATTTCCACGACGCGAACCATGTCCCCAGGAGCGCGGCGTGGCAGGCGACCGTCGCTATGCCAATCTGCTAGGATTTCGCGCCAAGTAACGCGCACACCCGGAGGATCGTCACGCCTCAGAAAATGGATCGCGAGCGCATAGTGCAGCTCTTCTTCTTCGGCTTCCTGGCCGTGATGGCCTACGAGCTGTACGAACTGATGCTGCCGTTCCTGACGCCGCTGGCGTGGGGAATCCTGCTCGCCTTCATGGCGCATCCGGCGCTGATCGAAGTCGAGAAGGTGGTCAAGCGGCGTTCGCTCTCGACGGCGATCATCAGCGTATTCGTCAGTCTGCTGGTCATCCTCCCAGCCATCTGGGCCTCGGGCAGGCTCGTGGTCGAGGCACAGGCGCTCTACACCCAGGCCACGGTGATGGTGAATACGGGCGGCGTGACGAAGCTGCACGACTGGGCGGTCAATACCGAGCTCGGCGCCTGGATCAACAAAAAAATGGCGGAGCGCGGCTACAAGCTCGACGAGGAGCTGCCCAAGCTCACGCTGCAAGCGGCGCAAATCACCAGCAACTACGTCGCCCAGAACGCGACCCAGGCGGCGAAAAACGTTTTCGGGTTCATCCTCGATTTCGGTATCGCGCTGCTTGCATTTTTCTACATGCTGCGCGACGGCGACTACTACTATAAGAGTCTCCGCGACCTGACCCCGCTGCACGACGACGACAAGAAGGCGATTTTCGACACGCTGCGCACGACGCTCTCGTCGGTGATGCGCGGCCTGATGCTCACCGCAGTGCTGCAGGGCGTGACGATCGGCATCGGCATGCTGGTCTTTGGCGTGCCGTACTGGCTGTTCCTGGCGATCGCGTCGGCGGCCGCGGGCCTGATGCCAATCGGCGGCACTGCCATCGTCTGGATTCCCGCGATGATCTACCTGGGCTTCGCGGCGAGCTGGTCGGCGGCAGTAGGCCTGCTCATCTGGTGTTCGATAGCGCTCGCCGTCATCGACAATTTCATCAAGCCGCTCGCAATGAAGCACGGCACCGGCCTGCCGACGATTGCGCTGTTCCTGGGAATCCTCGGCGGACTGGAGGCATACGGCCCGCTCGGTTTGTTCCTGGGCCCCGCGATCATGTCGGTGTTCGCGGCCCTCCTGCGCGTTTATAGGAAGGAGTATTCGGGGAGCCGCAAAGAAGCGGCGTGAAATCCCCACCTCTCCCTTCGGGAGAGGACGCGCCTCCGGCGCGGGTGAGGGCGCCGGCGTTCACCACGACGCTAGCGCCCTCACCCATGCGCGCCACAAGTGTCGCCGCACGACCTCTCCCGAGGGGAGAGGTAAGAGCCGGGATTCTTCGCTTCGCTCTGAATGACACAAAATGGTCACCCGTGCCGACGGGAGCGTGAAACCAACCGCGGGTTTCACATACAATGTCGTGCGCGCCCAGGGGCGCATCGCGCATGAGCGACAAAGAGCAAAAGGCGCTGCATATCGTTCGTCGACTTGTCGAATCCGGCTTTCGGGCCGTTTTCGCCGGTGGATGTGTGCGTGATCGAATCCTCGGGGTCGAGCCCAAGGATTACGATATCGCGACCGACGCACGTCCTGAGGTCGTGCAGAAATTGTTCGACCGCACCATCGCGGTCGGCGCGAAGTTCGGTGTGATCGGCGTGCTGATCGACGACGACCTGTTCGAGGTCGCGACGTTTCGCGCCGACGCGGAATACAATGATGGGCGCCGGCCTTCGTCGGTGCGATTTGGCGCGATCGAGGAAGACGCTATCCGCCGCGACTTCACGATCGGCGGGATGTTTTACGATCCTATCGCGGATCGCCTGATCGATCTGGTCGGCGGGATTCGCGATCTGCGCGCTGGAATTATTCGCGCGATCGGAAATCCTTACGATCGCTTCGAGGAGGACCATCTGCGCGTCCTGCGCGCGATCCGTTTTGCGGCGCGGTTCAACTTCACGATCGATCATGCGACGTGGGACGCGATGAAAATTGCGGCGCCGAAAATTGTCGAGATCGCGGCCGAGCGAGTCGGCGAAGAAATCGTGATGATGATGACCGAGGGCGCCGCCGCGCGCGGGATGGATCTGATGATGGACAGCGGGTTGATGCAAATCCT
>PMOH01000374.1 GCA_003161515.1 Deltaproteobacteria bacterium | reverse complement strand
ATGAACGAAGAGCCGCTGCATCTTGTCCCGCGCCATCTGCGGCGCGAATTCGAGAAGATGCTCGGCGTACATATCGAGGGCGACCTGTGCCCGGTGTGCCGCTATCGGCTCAAGTCTGAGTTCAACAATCGCTACGAAGAATTTCCGGTGGCCGCGCGCAGCTTCTCCAAGCGCAACCGCGTCGGTGTCGGCGTGGTGCCGCCGGTCGATCCGAATAACCAGGACACTTCGGTGCTGATTGGCTCGGAAGACATCTCGAAGCTCGATCAATATTCCGAGGGCGACCCGCGCGTGCTCGAACTCAACGGCGCGCTCAACGTCGGCAACCGCGGAATCGTCGAGTTCATCGAAGTTTTCAAGAACGAGACCGAGTACCTGCACGCGATGATCACGGCGACGCAGGAAAAGGTGATTCCGGCGCCGGGACGGCACGGGATGGTGTACGTCGATACTTGCATCGTCGCCCATTCGAACGAGGCCGAGTGGCAGAAGTTCAAGGCCGATCACACCAACGAGGCGATCCTCGATCGTATCGTCGTGGTCAAGGTGCCGTACAATCTGCGCCTGTCGGAAGAGGTGAAGATCTACCAGAAGATCATCAAGAACTCCGATTTCCGCGCGCACGTCGCGCCGCACACGCTCGAACTCGCCTCGATGTACGCGATCCTGTCGCGGCTCGAGCCGACCTCGAAGTGCGATCTGATGACCAAGCTGCGGCTCTACAACGGTGAGGAAGTCGTCGAAAAGGGACGCACCAAGAAAATCGACGTGCAGGAGCTGAAAGAAGACACCAAGCGCGAGGGCATGTCGGGGATTTCGACCCGCTTCATTATGAAGGCGCTCGACAACGCGCTGTCGGACAACGTCACCGGCAACTGCATCAATCCGATCAACGTGCGCGAGGCGCTGATCTCGATGACCAAGGAAGGCGACCTGCCCGACGACACTCGCAAGCAGTACCTCGAGTTCCTGCAGGACACGCTGCACAAGGAATATCTCGACCTGCTCGAAAAAGAGATCACGCGCGCATTCGTGTACTCGTACCAGGAGCAGGCGGAATCGCTGTTCCAGAACTACCTCGATCACGCCGAGGCATACGTCAACAAGACTCGCGTGCGCGATCGAAATACCAACGAGGAACTGTCGCCTGACGAAGGCTTCCTGAAGTCGATCGAGGAGCAGATCGCGATCATCGGATCGGCCGCCGACGGCTTCCGCCAGGAAGTGATCGCGTACTTGTGGGCAACCTCGCGCCGCGGCGAAAAGATCAGCTACAAGAGCTACGAGCCGCTCAAGGAAGCAATCGAGAAAAAGCTGATGACGTCGGTGCGCGACATCTCGCGCATCATCACCAAGGCCCGCACCCGCGACGAGGAGCAAGGCGAAAAATACAGCTCGATGGTAAAAAACCTCCTCGAAAACGGTTACTGCGAATCCTGCGTGGACGTAGTCCTAAAGTACGCCGCCAACAATCTGTGGAAGGACTGAACCCAGATGGGAGGTGGCGGCTCTTCTCTTTGTGTCATTCTAGAGCGAAGCGAAGAATCCCGGCTCCGAAACCTGCATGCGAAAAACATCGAGCAGCAAGACCTATTACGTTTATATAATGCAGCCCGTCGTGGACCCTGTACACCGGTGTTACCAATGACCTCGAACGGCGCGTGAATGAACACAAAAGTGGCGCGATCTCTGGATTCACGAAGCAATACAAGATTGACAGTCTCGTCTATTTTTCAGGAGACCAACGACATCAACGCAGCAATCGCTGCCGAGAAACAGATCAAAGGTCTGCTGCGACCGAAGAAGATCGCTCTGATTGAAGAGGAAAATCCTAAGTGGCGGGACTTGAGCGCTGAATCATAAGAAAAAAGACCGGGATTCTTCGCTTCGCTCTAGAATGACACAAGGACGCAGAGGAGAAACACGTGTCATTGAGATCTGACTCTGATTTTTGTGTCATTCTAGAGCGAAGCGAAGAATCCCGGCTCCGGAACCGGCACGCGAGAAAACAACTTCTGACGGAACGAAGCTACCGATGGTAGAGAAGGCGTCTCAAAACCACCACCTATGGTATGCGGCTGACCTGAACATGAATTCGCGGGGTTCCTGAATGAGCGGCGACACTATCTTTCGCGAATACCGGATATCCGACGCCGAGCGCTCTGATCGCTCGGCCGGCGACCGGCTACGGCATCGGCAGAAAGTCCGCGAATCGATTCGCGAGAATATCGCCGACATCATCGCCGAAGAATCGATCATCGGCAAAAACAAGGACCGCGTTATCAAGGTCCCGCTCCGCGGAATCAAGGAGTACCGCTTCGTCTTCGGCGACAACGCGCCCGGTGCGTCGCAGGGTGACGGCGACTCGCGGCCCGGACAAGTCGTCGGCAAGACCGGTAAGGACGGCCCCGGCAAGGGCGACGAAGCCGGCGACCGACCCGGTGTCGATTACTACGAAACCGACGTGACGCTCGAGGAATTGATCGAGATCATGTTCGAGGATCTCGAACTGCCCAACCTCGAGCGCCGTGCGCTCCGTGAAATCCAGTCGGACTACTCCTCGCGGCGCAAAGGCTACCGCAAGGTCGGCATCCGCATCCGGCTCGACAAGCGGCGTACCGCCAAGCAGCGCGTGATGCGCATGCTCGCGTCCGAGAAGCGCAACGACGCCGCCGCGCGCGCACTCGACGCTTCGAAGGCCGATCGCGAAAACGAAATCGGCGCCGATGCCGACGTTGAAAGCGCGCTCGACGAAGGCACGCTGGATCAGACACCCCTCGACCAAGCAGACCTCGCGCCTTCGCCTGCGACCGCCGCATTCCAGCGCGTTCGTCACCGCTATCCGTTCCATCAGAACGACCTGCGCTACAAGCACGTCGAAATAGATACAAAAGAAGAATCCAACGCCGCCGTAATCTGCATCATGGACACCTCGGGCTCGATGGACACGATGAAGAAGTACCTCGCGCGCAGCTTCTTCTTCCTGCTCTATCAGTTCATCTCGACCCGTTACCGCAACGTCGAAATCGTTTTCATCGCGCATCACACGGAGGCCAGCGAGGTCACCGAGGAAGAATTTTTTCACAAGGGTGAATCGGGCGGCACTTTCATCTCGTCCGGATACGCCAAGGCGCTGGAAATAATCGCCGAGCGATACCATCCGTCACTCTGGAACCTGTACGCGTTCCATTGCTCTGACGGCGACAATTTCGACTCCGACAATCCCGCCGCGCTCAAGGACGCCGAAGAGCTCGCGGAGATTTGCAACCTGTTCGGTTACGGCGAAATCAAGCCGCTGGGCTCGCGCTACTACGAATCATCGATGCTCAACGTGTTCCGCCGAATCCAGGCGCCGAACTTTCACACCGTGCTGATCGAGCGCAAGGAAGACATCTGGCCGTCGTTCAAAGCGTTCCTGGCCAAGGACCGGGTGAAGGAACAATGAGCGCGTCTCCCACAACTCCTCAGGCCGTCCCCGCCCGCAACAGAACCGTCTGGACGCTCACCGATCTCGTCGAGTGGGACAACCGGATTCGCGAGAAGGTCGCGGAGTTCGGCCTCGACTGCTATCCGCAGGAGTTCGAGCTTTGCGATCACACCGGGATGCTCGGGTACATGGCGTATTCCGGGATGCCGTCGCACTATCCGCATTGGTCGTACGGCAAATCGTACGAGAAGCTCAAGACGCTCTACGATCATGGCGTCAGTGGCCTGCCGTACGAGATGGTGATCAACTCGAATCCCGCGATCGCCTACCTGATGCGCGACAACTCACTGCTGCTGCAGGTGCTGACCATCGCGCACGTGTACGGGCACAACGATTTCTTCAAGAATAATTTCACGTTCAAGTCCGCCACGCGCGCCGAGCTTACGATCGAAAGCTTCAAGGCGGCCGCGATGCGGGTGCGGCGCTACGTCGA
>PMOH01000451.1 GCA_003161515.1 Deltaproteobacteria bacterium | reverse complement strand
GCGGCGACGAGGTTCGCATTCGCCTTCGCGAACGCCTGCTTATCGGGACCTTCGGCGACCTTTGCGAACGCGAGTGGAACATCATCCTTGAAGAATCCGATCGTCGCCGGCATTTGCTGAAGTGCGATATCGACGAAGACCTTCGGCGTGAGTGCGGGCTTGAGGTTACGGCGCGCAGCGTCGAGATTCTTAAGCGCCCCAACCTCGCGCGCAGTCACCGAACGCATCCGGGTTTCGGCGGGCGCGAACTCGCGCTTGATAAGTGCGTTCACCGACGCTGTCGGCAGATACATCTCGGGATCGCGCTGGTAACTGCGGATTTGTTCCGTCCACAGCAGTTCGCCGTCAAGATGGGCCGCCAGCCATTCGCGATCCGCTTCGTTTGCAGGTGATAGCTGTTTCGGGTCGTCGGCGCCAAATAAAGCGATCCACTTCTTCGCGCTCCGAATCACCTCGTCGATGCCGCGTGCCGTTACGTCGTCAACTCGATCGTCGAAGCGATGGTCACCCAGATGCGTCGCACGTTCGGGATAAAGCTGCATCTCGGCCTCGACGAATTTCGTGACCTGCGCTCTGAACGCGCGATCGGGTGCGGACGAATCGTCGCCAATCGCAGGCGCCGCGAGAGAGATAATTAGAGCGATCGCGACGGCCAAACGCGCGGTCCGGATAACGGCGGCTTCCACCCGATTACTTCAGTGTGCTCGCGAACAATTCAGTCAGCTTATCAAACGCGCGCTCTGCTTGTGACTGGTTGTAAACCGGTGCGTCGGCTGTCGTCCAACCGTGAAACGCACCGTCATAGACTTCGCTCTGGTATTTTCCGCCCCACGCCGCCAGCGCGCGATCGAACTTTTCGATCGCCTCTGGCGTCATGCTGCGATCCTTGGTCGCGTGCCCGAAGTAGAGCCGCGCCTTGATTCGCGGCAGCACCAGATGCGGGCTCGTCGGCTCATCGGTATAGAGACCGCCGCCATGAAATGACGCGACGGCAGCAACTTTGGCGGGCATCGCAGCCGCCGTGCGCATCGCAAAAGCGCCGGTGAAGCAGTAGCCGACGACGCCAATCGAGCCCGCGCTCGCGGCGCTGTGACCAGTGAGAAAATTCAAGTAGGCGGTCGCGTCGCGCTCGATCGCATCAGGGGTCAGCGGCGCCCGCAGCTCTTCGAACCGTTTCATCCTGCGCTCGTCTCCCATGGGAATGGTGCTGTCCATGACCGGCGGCTTGCTCGTGCGATAGAACACGTTCGGCATCAACACGGTGTAACCCTTCTCTGCCAGCCGCTTCGCCATGTCACGATGCGACTTGCGGATGCCGCCGATGTCCGTCAGATGGATGACGCCGGGCCGGCGCTGGCCCTCTTCCCTATAGAGCAGCCCGTCAGCGGTACCGTCGGCCGTGCGAATCTCGATTGCTTCTTCAATCATTGCTCGCTCCCTGCAATCTTGTAGTGGGTCACTTCATATACCACAGACCATGAATTTTGTGCGCTATTGACAGCTTTCGAGCTATTCGAAACCGTTCTGGCTCTGGGGAATAGTGGATGGCGAGCCGGATTCATCAATTCTACGCGGTGGCGTTCGAGGAGAATTTCTCGCTGCGCCAGATTGCGCCCGCATTTCCGGAGGCAAGGACCTCGCCGCTCGAGATGTTCGTGCCGGCCGGTGCCGACGGCGGTCTCTACTTTTTTCCTTTTGGCGCGATCGTGACCCACGACGTCCCGGCCGAACAGCGCGAGCGCATCTTCGGCCGCCTCACCCAGGTTCTGCCCAAGCTGACGACCCGCATCATCCGCGAAGATTACTCGGTGTTCGAGGATCCCGCATCGACCATCGGAATTTCAGACGGGATGCTGCGAGTTGACAAGCTCACACCCCAGCGCGCGGGAATCGTTGCGCTGACCGTGGGGCAGAGCGCCGCGATGGAGTACTATGAGCGCATCGTGGACGACCTCTTCGCGCGGACTTCGCAGTTGGTCGATCAGATGGCGACCCGCGGCACCGTGCCGTACCGCATAACGCCGCTGCATCGCTTCATCGGCGAGGCGATTTCGACGCGCACCGAGGTGCTTGCGGTCCTCCACCTGCTCGACAAGCCCGACGCAGCATGGGAAGACCCCGCGATGGATCTCATTTACGACGACCTGCGCGACGAATTCGATCTGGTCGATCGTTACGCCGCCCTGACCAGCAAGCTGCAGAGCATCCAGGACTCGCTGGTGCTGGTGCTCGACGTCGCGCGCGATCGCCGGCTGGTGTTGCTTGAAGTCATCGTGGTGCTGTTGATTTTGCTCGAGGTGATCCTGAGCATCGGACACTTCACTTTGTAGAATTATTCGTCTTTCCAAGTTAATATTGCCGCAACACTCGTCTGGTACCTTCATCGTCGCGCGAAGAATTTTCCCGCGCCTTCTACTTATTGGGGTCATTCGATGTCAGACGGAACTTCACCGCACGAAAAGACAATCGACGCCGGACTTCTGCTGCCGGGACAGTACGCCGACCTGGTCAGGCGGAATCACGTAATCGAAGGCGAGCTGAAACTTCTACTGGCGGTTCTCGAAGATGCGATTCGATGCTACCTGCGATACGCGCAGGTAAAAGGCGGCGAAAGGCGCCGCGAGTTTGTCGAAGTGAGGAACTGGTTCGAAGGTACTCGGGCCGGCGTCCGCCCCGCCGATATCTTCAGCTTCGAAAATCTTTGTGCGGCCCTCGGCATCGAGCCACAAATCCTGATCGCGCGTTTGCAAATCCTGACCATCGGCGACCTTCCGTCGCGGCGCTACCAGATGCGACGGCATCGCCCGTTGTCGAGCCTGCGCCACGCCAACGGCGTGCGGCAACGCGGTCCGGTCCGTTCCCACGGTTCGTGACGGCAGCTTCAGTTCGGTTCGAACTGCCAGCGCGTAGGACTGCCCTGAAATTCACCGGACGTTGCGTCCACGGCAATAACCTTGCGTGGACGCACGGCGAACATCGGCCCCATGTCGAGCACCGTCTCGGGCTTCAAGTCCCACTGGTACTTGGGATTGTAAGCCTCGACGATTCGCCGGATCGTTTCCATGTCGCTAATTTTTTCGGCGACACCCTCGAGCGAAACCGCCTGGGTCCCGTCTTCGGGGCATATGACGCAATTCGGATTCGCCGCGAGATTGCGTGCCTTGCGCGACTTCGCGCCGCTGCTGAAATAGAAGGCGTCGTCGAGCCAGACGCCCCAGACCGGAACGCAATGCGGCCGGCCGTCGGGACAGGTGGTCGCCACCCAGTAATTGCGCGCCTTAGTGAGGCGCTCGACGGCCCAATCCCACGGCAACAATCCGCGGCCTTCGCTTGCGTCGAGAATTCCGTAACCCGGCATGTAGGGCCGGCTCGATTTTGGGGTCGCGTGCTTGGTGTTCATGCCGGCACGATCTCACCAGCCGATTATTTCACGCAACCGTGAGAGAGTGAAAAGTGAAAAGTGAAAAATAAAAATTGCGCGAGCCGCGTCTCTAGTCGTGAGGAAATTTTGAGGTCGCTGTATCGAGCAGCGCGATCAAGTTGCCTGACGGGTCTTCGATCAGCGCCGTTTCGCCATGCTCCTGCTGACAGACATCGTCGATCACATTGGCTCCCTTGGCCTTAAGCTGCGCGACGAAATCCTTGATCCCCGTCACTTCGATCGAGACGTGATTGGCGGCGTCGGCGGATCGCGGCTGCAACGCGATACTTCCACCGCCCGGAACCGCAAAGAACGCCCAACGGTCAGGAAAGTTCACAACCTCTTTCAGGCCGAGCACATCGCGATAGAACGCGATCGCCGCATCCCAATCGTCCACGAAATAAATCGTCGTCTGCATCCGCCGTATTGGCATTGAACCTCTCGCGAGCTCAAGCGGGCGAGTTAGCCCTGATGCTTAGTTGGCGGACCTGCTTTGGACGAATACGCCGCCGGTTGGCCCGACCCCTACACATTCGGCCTGCCCTTTGTAATCGGGGTTGCAGATAGGCTTGTCAGTGGCGGAACAGTTGTACAAGCCAGTTTCGATCTGCTGGCACTGACTTAGATCGAAATGCAACTCGGTCTTCGCCAGAGCCGCCCGCTGGGCCGCAGCCTGCTTCCAAAAGGTTTGCTGCCCTTGTCCTTGCGGTTCTCCCGGCACGTCGCCGGCCCAGGGACTGGCGCGAGTGTATGGCGCCGTCCCGCCCATCGCACCTACACCTATACTGCCTGAGAGCGGACCCATCGCAGCACAGGGCTGTGCGGATGCGAGAGCAAAAACCAACGCTGCCAGGATTCCAATCGGTGCGCCCTTAATCTTCATGATATCACCGCGGCAAACGCCACCTCACGGTTTATCAAACGGACGCGCAACCGACAATTAGGAATCTTCAAAGAGCGGCTGGCCGGTTCATCGAGACCGACGAACGGTCACTACGAGAATGCGAACGAAATGTTGGTGGGCAGGGAGTGAATCGAACACTCGACACAAGGATTTTCAGTCCTTTGCTCTACCGACTGAGCTACCTGCCCACCGTGCTTGTACGCGTGCGCGATGAGGCGAACCTTCATTCGTACCGATGATTGCGGCGCCGTGCAACGGCTATCTCAATGCTTGAGCGCCGCCACTCGCGACTCGACAAAATCGATCACCTTGCCTTCGAGGTTGGCGCCGTCCAGCCGGTCGATTTCCTGCACTCCAGTCGGGCTCGTCACGTTCACCTCGGTCAAGTAGTCGCCGATGATGTCGAGGCCGACGAAGTACAGACCGTCGCGCTCGAGCCGCGGCTTCAGCATCCGGCAGATTTCACGATCACGATCCGTGATCACTGCCTTCACACAATTACCGCCGACGTGGATGTTGCCGCGATGCTCGTCGTCGCGCGGGACCCGCAGCGTGCATCCGAGCGGGTCGCCGTTCAGTACGATCAGCCGTTTGTCGCCCTTGCGAGCCTCGGGGAGATAGCGCTGCGCCATGATGAGCCGCGTTTCGAATTGCGTCACGGTCTCGAGAATCGCGCCGAGGTTGCGATCTTTCGACGTCGCCAGGAACACGCCCTCGCCGCCATGTCCGTCCAGCGGCTTGACGATCATCTCGCCGCCCTGCTCATCAAGAAACGCCTTGAGCTTTGGAATTTCATAGGTTACGAGCGTCGGCGGAATCGCGTCGGGGAAATTCAGCGAGTAGAGCTTTTCATTCGCCTCGCGAAGCCCGGCCGGATTGTTGAGCACAAACGTTTGCCGTTCGTCGGCCAGGCTGAGCAGCATCGTGGCGTAGAGATAGGCCGCATCGGCGGGCGGATCCTTGCGCATGAAGAGCGCGTCGAAGTGCTCGATCGGATAATCGGCGCCCTCGTCGAGAAATTTGTAGCAAGGATTGCCGCGCCGAGTCAGTTCGCATCGCCGCGCCCGCGTCTTCACATGTCGGCCGCGCGCGTAGAGGTCGCGCAGCTCGAGGAAATAAATTGCATGGCCGCGGAATTGCGCCTCGAGCATGAACACGAAGGTCGTGTCCTTGTCGACCAGCACCTTGTCGAGCGGATCCATCAGGAACGCGAATTTATGCGCGCCCCGTTTATTCCGATTCGGCAACTTCCCCTGGCTCTTCGGCATCGTGAAGCAACCCCTGTGCTATGCTGACGGCTCCCAGAGCCGCTGTCTCGCTCCTGAGGCGATTTGGTCCGAGTCCTGCGGCGGGAAAGCCCGCGGTGGCGGCTGCGGCGCGTTCGTCGTCGTCGAAATCGCCCTCCGGTCCAATCGCTATCAATATCGCACGCGGATGTGCGCGTCGAATGACGCGGCTGAGCGGCTCGGCGCCTTGCGTGCAGATTACGGCTAGCGTTTCCTGCGGCACGCGGCGAATCAAGTCGTCGAGACTGATCGGCGCTCGGACTTCCATCGCGGATGAGGAGTGGCTCTGCTTGGCGGCAGAGAGAGCGAGTCGGCGCCATCGCGCGAGGCGTTCTGTTCCAGGCGCACGAACCAATCCGCGCGCGCAGACCAAGGGCCATAGCTCGGACGCGCCCAGCTCGGCGGCTTTCTCGACGATGAAATCCATGCGCGGGCCTTTGATGATGGCGGCGGCGAGGATGATTCCAGGTCGCGCTGGCGAGATGGACGATGATTCGATGCGAATCACGGCACGGTCGCGGCCATAATGATCGATCACGCCGTGATGTTCGACGCCTGTGGGGTCGAGCAACGACACGCGCGCATCGACCAGCAGACGCAAGACTGTGCGCATGTGATGCAATTCCGCGCCCTCGACGTGTGCGATGCCGGTTGCGTCGGGTGCGCTTGCGATCAAGAAACGACGCGGCGGCGATGGCATCAGCGTGGCGCTCGCGCCATCACGAGCGTCGTCCATCCGCGGTGCGTCTTGCGGCTGACGCATCGGAGCGGCGAGCGGTAGTGGCTCAGCACGTCGTCGGCTTCGTCGGCGAGGAAGCCGCCGAGGACCAGCCGTCCGCCGGGTGCGACGAGTTTTTTCAAATGCGTCGCGAGCTCGATCAGCGTGCCGCTCAGAATATTCGCCACGATTAGATCGAAGTGGCGATGTATCGAAACGAGTGGGACGGATGAGAATCGGATCGACTTCTCGACGCCATTGAGGCGCGCGTTGGCGCGTGCATTCTCCAGCGCCGTCGGATCGATGTCGATCGCGACGATGTCGCCGTTGCGCTTGCCGATCAGTGCGGCTGCGATCGCCAGGATGCCGGAGCCGGTGCCGGCGTCGAGAATTGAGCGTGGCGCGTGCACGGCGACAATCGTTTCGAGCGCGCGCAGAGCGCCGGCGGTTGTGGGATGGTGGCCGGTGCCGAACGCTTGTGCTGGCTGGACTACGATTGTCGTGCGCCCGGGTTCATTCTGGCGTCTCCATGGCGGCACGATGAGGATTCGGCGTCCGACGTGAAACGGGCCGAAGCGTTTCATCCACAGCGTGGACCATCCAGGGTCAACGATTCTGCGCGCGCTGCCATCGGCGATGCCGTCCGCCAGCATCCCAGCCTGCTCCAACGAGAGTCTGAGACGTGACAGATCAGTGGCGGAGATGGTGTCGAAGTATGCTTCGAGCGCGACGGTTTTGTCCTCGCGCGCGTGGGGGAGTTTCATCCCGGCAACGGCACATCCGAGCGCGCCGCCGGCAACGAGGATCCCCGCAGCTTCATCGGCGAGATGCGCGTGCGTGCGGAATATCGCTCGTGTGTAGCTTCGGCGGGATGCGGTTGCGCGTTGCATGGTGGTCGCGTTGGAGTTTGGCATCGGCGCGCGGTTCTTTCGAGGGCTGATTACTCTCCACATCTGCGCGCTTCTTTCGGAGCCGCGGGCAGGCCGCCCGCGCCACTAAATCAACCGAGTCCGTTAGCCCTGAAAGTGCCTGGGGCCGCAGTGCAGTGGCGCGGGCCGCCGTGCCCGCGGCCCTCCCTATATGAAGTGGCGGGCGTCGTGCCGATGCAAGCAATCTAGCCCGCACGGGAAGTAGGACCGGATTCGGGGTGTTGTGGATAGTGGGTTTGCGCGTGTGCGCGAGCGGCGCGTAAACTTGGGGCATTATTGGGATTCGATTTTCTTATCGGGGTGGAGGCGGGGCGTGCTGAACATTGCCCATCGAGGGGCTAGCGGTACTTTTCCCGAGAATACCCTTAGCGCGTTTCGCGCCGCTATCGAGGCGGGTGCGGATATGTGCGAGCTCGACGTGCAGCTCACGCGCGACGGCGCTGTCGTCGTTATCCATGACGATACCGTCGAGCGCACTACTGACGGCAACGGCGAGGTTGCGAAGCTGACGCTCGAGGAGCTCAAACGACTCGACGCGGGCGCGAAATTCAAGGGCGGTGCAATCAAGGGTGAGCGGATTCCTACCCTTGATGAGGTGTTTGAGATTACCGGCGGGAAGTGTGGGTTGAACATTGAGTTGAAGGCGGCCGGCGTCGAGAATCAGGTCGCTCAGATTATGCAGGCGCGGAATGCGTTCGGCGACAGTATCGTGTCGAGTTTTGATTGGGATTATTTGAAGAAGATCCAGCAGCTGCATTTTAATATTCGCGTCGGTTTGCTTGCCGAGGAGAAGCCGGTTGACCTGATGATGAACGCGGTTGCGATGCGGGCGCATTCGATAAATCCGCGCTGGGACATGGTCACCGCCGACTTGTGCAAAGCGGCGCATGAACGCGGGCTGAAGGTATACACCTGGACGGTCGATGCGGACGCGCGGATGCGCGCGCTAATCGAATGCGGGGTTGACGGTATCATGACGAATTATCCCGAGCGTTTGCGGAAAGTGCTGGGGGGCTGATGGCGCAGTTCGGCGACAGTAAGGTCGAAGAGGTCCGCGCCCGCGCCGATATCATTGAAATAATCGGCGCGCACGTCCGTCTGCGCCGCGCAGGCCGCAACTTCGTCGGGCTGTGCCCGTTCCATAACGAGAAGACGCCGTCGTTCTCAGTGAATGCAGAGCGTGGATTTTTCCATTGCTTCGGATGCGGCGTCGGCGGCAGCGTGTTCGATTTCATCATGCGCGTCGAGGGCCTGACCTTTGGGGAAGCGCTGCGTTCCCTCGCAAAAAAATATGGCGTGACGCTGCCCGAGCACGATGTATCAGGACCCCAGGCCGGCGAGCGCGAACAGATGCTCAAGGCGAGCGAGGTCGCGGCGGAATTTTTTGCGCATGTGTTGTGGAATACGACCGACGGGGCGATGGCGCGCGAGTACCTGAAGTCGCGCGGCATCAGCGTCGAGACGGCGCGCGCGTTCATGATTGGCTACGCGCCGAGCCGGCCCGCCTCGTTGGCCAAGGCGCTCGAGAAGCGCGGGCTGCGCGACGCGGGCGTCAAAGTCGGGCTGGTCAAGAAAGACGGCAATGTGTCCACCGACGCGTACGACATGTTTCGCGGGCGCGTGATGTTTCCGATTCGCGATGCACAGGGCAGGGCGATCGCATTCGGGGGACGCGTGCTCGACGCGCGACTGCCGAAATATATCAACTCGCCCGAGTCGCCGCTGTATTCAAAGGCGCGGACGCTGTACGGGTTGTTCGAAGCGCGGCAGGCGATCTCGTCTAGTGCATCGTCGGGCAAAGACCGCGCGATCCTGGTCGAAGGATACTTCGACGTGATCGCGCTGTGGCAAGCGGGGTTCAAGGAAGCGGTCGCCGGATGCGGCACGGCGCTGACAGTCGAGCAGCTGCGGGTGCTGAGCCGATACACGAAAAATGTGATCGCATGCTTTGACGGCGACGCGGCAGGGCGGAAGGCGTCGATGCGGGCGCTCGAGATATTCTTGCAGGCGGGATTGCTGGGCCGCGGTATTTTCATCCCGTCGGGATTTGATCCGGACACATTCGTTCGCGAGCGCGGCGAAGCCGCGTTCGCGGATCTGACTGAGAAATCCGAGTTGCTGGTCGATTATTTTCTGAGCGAGCAGGCGACCGAGGCGCGCGGGTCGATTGCCGAGCGCGCGCGGGCGGCGCAACGCGTGGCCGAGGTGCTCAAGCTGGTCAACGACCCGTTCCAGTTCGACTTGCTGGCGCGCAAAGCGGCCGACTTGTTGTCGATCGGTGAGGAAGTACTCCGGAAAGAGGCGCGCGGAGCGGGACGCTCCGCGGCGCCGTCGCGGTTCGCGCGCGATACGCGCGCGACCGCGAATGCGCCGGCCGCCGCGTCAGCGGCGGGCGGCGACGCCGCCGGCGCCAAGGCCGAAATCGGCCTTGTCGCGCTGGCGCTGCTCCATCCGGAGCTGCGCAATGAAATTGCGCAGTCAGGGGCGGAGGCGAATTTCGAAGAAATTCGCCTCGGCGGCGTCCTCGCCGATTTGTGCAGGACCGATGAACCATACACCGCGCTCGAAGAATGGATCGCGGATCGCTTGACTGCCGACGAGCAGGGTCGCGTCAGCGAGTTCGCAGTCGGCCCATCGGCTGAAGAGGTCGAGGACGAGACGCAGAAAGTTTCCAACGATCTCGAAAAATGCCGCGCGCTGATGAGCGACTATGTCGTTGCGCTCGAGCGGCGCCGGCGCGTGCGAGAGATGGGGCGGCTGCGCCAAAGCGCGGGGGATGTGTCGACCGCGCAAGCTGTGATCGATCTCAGACGGGAAGGGCGCGGGGCTTGAGGGAATACACATTTAATGCGGAACCCACCGTGGGTTCCGCACCTCCTTGGGCAGGGGTGCCCCCTGCACCCAGTGATTGGAGAGTCGATCAGCCCTTAATGTTGCTGCGCGAACTTGCTACCATCATAGAGGCTTGATGTTTCCTCGAGGGCCCATAGCTCAGCCAGGTTCAGAGCTGCCGGCTCATAACCGGCTGGTCCCAGGTTCAAATCCTGGTGGGCCCACCCCATTCGTGCCCGCGCATCTGCCGGGCGGTCTTATGATCCAGAAACAGACACTGAAAAACGCGACGCGCACAAGATTAGTGGAGGTACGACTTGCGTGAAGAGATAAACCGGCTGATGGACCTCCAGGTCATCGACCGGCAGCTGCAAGAGTTGGAGCAATCGCTTGCGTCGATTGCCGGACGAGTTGACCAACTGCGCGATGAAAACAAAAATCACCAGGCCGAATTCGATCGTCTGACCGAACAAGACAAGGAAATATCCGCGGCTCGTAAAAAGGCCGAGCGTGAGCTGGCCGAGGGCGAAGTCAGAATCCGCAACAAGCGGATGCGGCTGACGCTGGTCCGCAACGACAAGGAACTGCAAGCGCTGACGCATGAGATCGAGTCGTTGAAGGATACCAATCAGCGGCTCGAGACCGAGTTGCTTACGTCGATGGAAGGGGCGGACGTGCGGACCGCGCGAATCAAGGAGCTGACCGAGGCGATCACGAAGGGTCGAGTCGATCTAACGGCGGCGGAAAAAGAAATCGCGACGGAAGTCGAGGAGCTCAAGGGCAATATCTCGAAGACGCGTAAGGCGCGCGAGAAAATCGCCGAGAATGTCGATCCGGGCCTGCTGTCACGCTACCAGATGATCTTCAGCCGTCGCGCGGGCGTCGCGGTGGCGAAGGCGACCGGCGGAACCTGCCAGGGGTGCCGGATGCGCCTGCCGCCGCAGTTGTACAACGAGATCCAGAAGCATCTGCAGATACACTTCTGCCCGAACTGTCAGCGCGTGCTGTATTACGAGGAGCCGGCGGCGGAGAAGGCCAGTTCGTAGGGAAGGGTAACCCACTTTATTGAATGCGGAACCCACCGTGGGTTCCGCGCCTCCTTGGGCACGGGTGACCCCTGCACCCGGTGCTAAATCGCAAAGTGGCGCGGACGCCCTTTTTGCTCTCACTCAAATAAATCCGGTTCCCCTTCCCGCTCGGGAAGCGGTTAGGGGTTAGGTTAGCTGGGATAGACCGACACATTGTCGTCTAATCCTTGTGTCATTCTGAGCGAAAGCTGCTGTAGCGAAGAATCTCGCCGGGCGGTCCTGCGGCTGGCGTGAGCGCTTCGCGCGAGATCTTTCGCTGCGCTCAGGATGACGGAACAATCAGACTCGCGTCAGCGATCTTCAACGCGTCAGCACCGCGCGGAAGCGGACTTTGCCGGTTATCATTCGGTCGTAGGCTTGCTCCGCTTGTTCGATTGGGAATGTTTCGATCATCGCGCGGACTCCCGTCTGCGCGGCGAATTTCAGGGTGTCTTCGGAGTCGCGTGACGTTCCCGCCGGCCATCCGATGATCGTGCGCTGTGCGCCAATCAACTGGAACGACGAGACTCCGAACGGCTCGACACTTGCCCCGACGATAACCAGTCTGCCGCGCACCCCGAGCCCATCGACCAGCGCGCCGATCGCTTTCGGATCGGGCGCGGTCACGAGAATCACCGCGGCGCCGCCTTCCTTCTTAAGTTCGGCCGCCACGTCCTGCCGGCCGCTGTCGATATAACGCCGAGCGCCCAGCTTCAGCGCGAGCGCCTGCTTGTCCTCGCCGCGTCCGATCGCGACGACGTCGTAACCAAACTTGGCTGCAAATTGGATTCCCAAATGCCCGAGACCGCCGATGCCCTGTATGCCGACGACATCACCGGGCCCCGCGCCGCTGTGACGCAGCGCGTTGAAGGTCGTGATCCCTGCGCACATCAGCGGCGCGACCTCTTCCGGCCGCAACACGTCGGGGATATGCGCGAGCGCCTCGACTGGCGCAATCACGTGAGCGGCGTAGCCGCCGTCATAACTGATCCCGGGAATCTGCAAAAATCTGCAATTGACGAAATCGCCGCGACGGCACGGCTCGCATCGAAAGCAGTTTCCACCATGCCATCCGACGCCGACTCGATCCCCGACTTTCCAATCCCACGCATCGTCGCCGACCGCTTCGATCACACCGGCGATTTCATGCCCCGGCGATCGTGGATAGGCGATTCCGGGCCACACTCCCTCTTTCGTAAACACGTCGCTGTGGCAAATCCCGCACGCTTGAACTTTAATCCGCACTTGCCCGCGCGTGGGCTCGACGATTTTCTCGTCAACCAGTTTGAAGGGACCTTTGGCTTGTTCGACTCGAATTGATTTCATGTTGTTGTCTCCACTTGTTCGAGTATCAGACACGATCAGAATTACGCCGGCTTGCGAGTTGTGTCAGCACTGAAGATAGGCGAGAGGGAATCTAAAACCTGCTACTCTAACGGCGCCGGAGTGAGTCGGGCGCTCGCTTCCCTTAAATGGGAAGAGGAAAGTCCGGGCTCCATAGGGCAGGATGGCCGCTAACGGCGGCGCGGAGCGATTCGCGGAAAGTGGCACAGAAAATACACCGCCCGAAAGGGTAAGGGTGAAATGGCGGGGTAAGAGCCCACCGGCGCGCGAGTGATCGTGCGCGCATGCCAAACCCCATCCGGAGCAAGACCAAATAGGAGGCTGAGCGGCCCGCTCTTAAGGCCTCGGGTATGGTCGCATGAGCCATCGAGCAATCGATGGCCTAGAGGAATGATCGCCGCCCGCAAGGGCACAGAACCCGGCTTACAGACTCACTCCGGCTTTTTCAGTGAACGTGCTATGTGCGGGCATCGTGGTGGATGCCGCAGGCTCGGAGCAAAGTAGCGCGCCGCGCGCAACTTTGCGCTTCACACTGGGTGCAGGGGTCACCCCTGCCGCCCGCCGCGCAGGCGGTTATTCTCTCTCAGAGATTCCACCCCGCGCGCTGACGCTTCCAGCGGTTTCAGAATCGTCGAGCCTGATAGCAGGTAGCCGGAGACTCGCGACAGCGTGGCGAGGTCGCGGACGCCGGCTTCGATTTCGGGGGCGATCGCGAGCTTCACTCCGGGCGGAAGTTCGCGCGCGAAACTGGCGACGCGTTTGATCTCGTCGAGTGTGCGGTCGCGATACTCCTCAAAATGATTCACCAGGCGGGCGGAGCCGTTGCCGTCGGCGCCGTCTTTAGCGAGCGACGCGCGCAACTCCGAAATTTCCGCGAGATGACTCAGTGGACGCTCCACCGAGTCGGCGGCGGCTGAGCGTTCTCGCGCCGGGCGCGCGCATTCCTGAAAAGTGCGCTCGTCGAGGAAGCGGTTGATCACGATTGCCGAGAGTTTGAGTCCCTCGGAGTCCATCTGGGAGAGCAGTTCGCGCGCTTGCCGGATGCGGTCGGGCTCCGCCGTCGTGACCATCACGAATTTCACGGCCGGCGAATGCAGCAGCGCTTCGGTCTTGTGCATCCGATCTATTATCGCGTCCATGCTCTCGGCCATTGCGGCGAAAAAGTCGGTGATGGTCGAGAGTACGCTGCCGCCGGCAAAGCGCTCGATTTCGCGCACGACGAAGCGCGCGGTCTCGCTCGCGACCTTCATCGCGATACGCCCGGCAGAGAGCGACGGCGTGAACAGCCATCGCGCAGTGCGCGAATCGAGCAGACGAATCATCCGCGCCGGCGTCTGCAGGAATTCAAACGAGTGCGACGCGGGCGGCGTGTCCACCACTTCGAGCTCGAAGCCGGCCGTCTGGTGAAGATCGTACAGGCGCTGCAGCGCGGCGAAGGCTTCGGAGCCGGCAAACTCAACGGTCAGGCTTTTGTAGAAAGGATTGTCGAAAATTTTCTCGCGCCTCGCCGGGTCGGTTACGAAACGCTTAATGATAGCGTCCCATTCGCCGGAAACGTCGAGCATCATCGCGGAAAGCTGAAGATTGCGGTCGAGGCCGGCAGCGGCGAGTTGTCGAGTGCCGATACGGGTCGGATCGCCGCCAAGATGCGCGAGGCCAAGCGCGTCGCGCAGCCGCTCGGAAGGATCGACTGTGATCACCGCAGTATTGAGCTTGGCGGATGCGCCCGCGAGCGCGAGCGCGGCGGCAATAGTGGTCTTACCGACGCCGCCAGTGCCGAGCAGAATCGTAATCGAGCCTTTGGTGAGCAGGTCTTTCAAGTCTTGGCTCCGTCCGGACACGATAGCAGGTCGCTCGGTATTTCCTCTCCCCTGCGAGAAAAGCTTTGCATAACCAGTTGTCGGTTCTGTAGCGAAGCGCGCTGACGCGCGAGATCCTCCGCTGCGCTCAGGATGACACGAAAAGGCGGACCGCCTCACGCGTCATTCTGAGCGAAAGCTGCTGTAGCGAAGAATCTCGACGGACGCTCTTGCGTCGCGCGTTTTTACCGCGAGGACAACCGTTGTCATTGCGCGGCGCTACGGTGTGAACAGTCGGTTCGACGCCGCCGCTGTCGAGGGTTAGAATCGTGGCGGATGGCGTGGAGGTGGTTTGATGGAGTCGGAAATGGTTTTAGCGCTGGCGGTGTTGCTTGTTCTGAGCGTGCTGTCGATTGCGGGGATTTTGATCGTAATCCGCAAGCTGCGCTCGCTTCCTGCAAATGATTCTTTCGCGCGGTTGGACGAGCGGCTCGACTCGATCGCGCGGAGTCTCGACGAAAAATTGACGCAGACGCGCACCGACCTGGCTGGGCGGCTGGAGCGGGCGCAGGGCGATCTCAGCCTGCAGACGGCCGATCGGTTGTCGGAGGGGTTTCTAAACCTCAACGCCGCGCTCGGACAGCATCTGTCGGCGGGTCGGCAGGAACAAGCGACTTCGCTCAAGTTGGAGATTGCAGCGCTGACAACGCAGACGAGGGAGAGTATCGAGGGGATTCGCTCGGACGTTGGCGAGAAGCTGGCGGCGATCACGAATACGGTGCAGGTGAAGCTCGATCAGAACATCAAGGACGGCTTTGCGCAGTTTGAAAAAGTCCAGAATCACCTCAACGAAGCGCAGGAACAGCTGAAAAATCTTGGCGTGATCGGGGCGTCGATCAATGACCTGAACAGTCTGCTCAAGATGCCGCATCTGCGCGGGCGATTCGGCGAACAGGGACTCGAGCGGCTGCTCGAAGATTTTCTGCCGCGGCATATGTATGAGCTACAGGCGTCGCCGGGCGGCGAAGGCTCGGGACGCGTCGATGCGCTGATCAAGTTTCCAGACCGGGTGTTGCCGATTGATGCGAAATTTCCGCGCGAGCAGGTGCTCGCGCTGTTCGAGACCAACGATCCGCAAGCGCTGGATGAGGCGCGGGTCGAGTTCGAGCGCGTGATGAAAGAGCAGGCGAAGCGAATCGCTGGGTATATCAGGCCGGAGGCTGGCACGACTGACATGGCGCTGATGTATCTGCCGAGCGAGACGCTCTACATGGAGGCGGTAATCAACGCGGAGCTAAGCGACTGGCTCAACAAGCGGCGGGTGTA
>PMOH01000418.1 GCA_003161515.1 Deltaproteobacteria bacterium | reverse complement strand
TCGCGCTCGATCACCAGGCATACGCCGGTGCCGAGCTTGAGCTTCTTCGTGACCGCCGCCGCAGCACCTAATGCGACAAACGGATCGTGCGTATGCCAATACTCTTTCGGCAGATCGGTCCCGCCCGGGAACGGAGTCTTGCGCGAGGTGGGGATGTGCGTGTGCTCCGGAAAGAATAGCGACTCGAAGCCGCGCTCCTCGGCCGCCATCGCCAATTCGACCGGCTGGATCGCGTAGTCGGTAGGAAACATGAATAGTCCGAAATCAGCCATCGCGATTACTCCTCATTACTCATTCGAATAGTCAGTTCTTGGTCGAGCGAAGTACAGTTCCCGGCATCGCGCCCGAATGTTTCCCGTGGTCGTATAGCAACTGGCCATTGACGATGGTGTATTCGATTCCCTGCGACGGCATCACCAGACGCCGTCCGCCACCGGGGAGGTCATTGCGCATTTGCGCGCGCCGGTCAGAGCCAACCGTATTGGGATCGAAGATCGCGACATCGGCTGCGAGGCCTTTCTTCAGCCGGCCGCGATCCTTGATGCCGAAGAAATCCGCCGGCTCCGCGGTCAGCCGCTGCACGCCGCGCTCCAGCGTGAGCGCCTGCTTCTCACGCACCCAATGTCCCAGGAGATAGGTGCAATATCCCGCGTCGCACAGCATGTTGACGTGCGCGCCGCCATCCGACAGCCCGACCAGCGTGCGATCATCCTTGATGAGACGCTCGATGCCCTCTTCGTGAAACTGCGCCATCGTATACTGGATGTTGAGATCGTCTTCGAGCGCGAGGTCGATGAACGTATCGAGCGGGTCGGCGCCGCGCTCCTCGGCGATCTCGCCGACGGTCTTGCGCTCGAGCGGCTTCATCGCGGGATTCGTAACCTCGAGCACCTCGACGCGATGCCACTTGCCGGCGAATAGGCGCGGCTTCTTCATCTCCTCGCGCCATCGATTGCGCCATCCCTTATCGCGATAAATTTCCTTCTGCTTCTCGGGCGGCTGATTAAAGATCGGATTCCACGATTCGGTATCGGCGAATGAAAACGGATTGCGCAGATCCATCTGGACCACGAACGGCTTAGGAAGGACCTGCGGCATACCGCCGCGACGGATGAGCGGCTCGAGACGCCGCATCGTATCTTCGCTGACCTCGGGATGCTTCGGCTGACTCGACATTCCAAGCCACGTCACCGGGCGCGTGCTCTCATTCAACAGGAATCCGAGCAAGTCCTCTTCCTCTTCCGAGACGCGACCCGCGCGCCGCGTGAGCGCAACCTCAATGACGCCTTTACCGAGCTCGCGCAGGGTACCCGCGTAGGCTTTGATTTCGTCGCGGCTCGCGAGTCTGCACGCGAGCGGACGTCCGTGGAATCCGATGTGCTGCGGCAGCGTGGTCGTCGACCATCCGAACGCGCCCGCCGCGACGGCCTCTTTAATGAGTGCCGCGATCTTCGCGGTTTCATCGCGCGACGCCTCGCGCTCCATCGATTCCGCGCCCATCACGAAATGACGAAAAGGAGTGAGCGGCGCCATGAAGCCGAGATTGATTCCGCTGCCGCGCTTCTGCGCTGCATCCATGAACTGCGGAAACGTCGTCCAGTCCCAGGTGATGCCACGGTTGAGCGCATCGTACGGAATCGCCTCGACGTTGACGAGGTCACACGCCGCGACGTCATGCACTTCGGGCTTGCACGGCGCGATCCCCACGCCGCAGTTGCCCATCACGACGGAAGTCACGCCATGCCAACTGGTGCAGGTGACCAGAGGATCCCAACAGATTTGCGCATCGTAGTGAGTGTGCGGATCGATGAAGCCGGGCGCGACGATCAGATCGGACGCATCGATGGTGCGTTTGGCCGGCTCGCTGACGCTTTCGATTGCCTCGATTTTGCCATTGGCGATCGCGACGTCGGCGCGCACTCGCGCGGCGCCGGTACCGTCAACGACCGTGCCATTTTTGATAATCAGGTCGTAAGCCATTTTCGATTTCCTCGAGAGCTAGTTCAGCTCCATGCGATACAGCTTCGCGGCGTTGTCGCAGGTCATCTTGCGCGTGACCTCGTCGGGAATTCCCTCGAAGTCTTTCGCGATCACCTTGAGCGAGTTGGGCCAGGTGGAATCGGCGTGCGGAAAATCCGAGGCCCACATGTAGTTGTCCGCGCCAAAGTAGCGCCACGTCATCGGACCGATCATGTCGTCCTGGAAAGTGACCCACACGTTGCGGCGCACGTACTCGCTCGGCTTGAGCTTGAGGCCGACCTTGTCCCACATCACGCCGAATTTCTCGTAGACGTGATCGAGCCGGTACATGAAATGAGCGACCCATCCGCTGTCGTTCTCGGCCGACACGACCTTCAAGTTGGGGAAGCGCTCGAACACGCCGTCGATCAACATCATCGAGAGGAACGTCTCCGGCCCTTCGTGCAGCACGGCGACGTCCTTGGTGCGCAGATTCTCGCCGCCGCCCATCCAGTCCTTGGTTGGCGGCCGGCCGTTGTTCGCCCACGCTTTGTCGAGTTGCAGCGGCGAGCCGCCGACGTGCATGACGAACGGAGTATTCGACTCGACCAATCTCGCCCAGAAAGGATCGAGCTCGACGTGTCCGGGAGAGCGGCCGCCGGCCGGCCGATGCGCGACCCAGATTGCTTTCGCACCGCTCTTCAGCGCGAACTCGAGCTCCTCGAGCGCTAGCGCCGGCTCGTCCAGCGGCACGACCGCGACGCCCATCAGGCGCGAGTCGTGGGCGCAGAAATCCGCCATGTGCCGGTTGTGCGCGCGGGCCGCGCCGTAGCGCAGCTTCGGCGAGATCTTCGTGCTCGGCGAAAACGGCATCGTGACGCTATGCGTCGCGAATACGAGTTGTTTCTTGAAACCGAGCAGGTCGACGGCCTTCGAGCGTTCGCGGCCGTCAAACGCGCCCAACGCCTGGATCTCTTTCGATCTCTCGATCAGATTGTCGCCCCACGCGATCATTTCGGCGACATGCTCCTCAGTATGCCGCCCGCCGCGCGCCATGATCTCCGCGACTTCCTCATCGGTAACCAGCGACGCGCTGTAGCTTACCGCGGGGATGTCGCTGCGCAGCTCCGGATCCGCGTACTTCTGCAGAAAATCCGGAAGCTCCATGATATGGCTGTCGGCGTCGTACATCG
>PMOH01000333.1 GCA_003161515.1 Deltaproteobacteria bacterium | reverse complement strand
GCGGCGAGCAGCATGATCTTCTCGTGGATGATAGCGATTCCGATCGGAATCATCGTCGCGGTGAATCAGAACTCGATATGGGATCGCTTCCTGTCGTTTCTGGCGTTCTTCGGGATGTCGGTGCCGAGTTTTTTTCTCGCCTTCCTCATGATGTACCTGGCGCTGAAAACCGGATGGTTCCCGATCGGCCAAACTTACTCGCCCGACTACTGGTCGCTCTCTCCGCTGAACCAGGTTGCCGATCGCATCAACCATCTCATCCTGCCGGTGTTCGTGCTTGGCATCTCCGGCACCGCCGGCCTGATGCGCCTGATGCGGTCGCAGATTCTCGAAATCAAAAATTCTGAATTCGTGCGCACCGCGCGGGCCAAGGGACTTTCCGAGCGCGTCGTCATCTACAAGCACGTGCTGCGCAACGCGATGAACCCGTTCGTCACGATGGCGGGATATTCGCTCGGCGATTTGCTCGGCGGCGCCGCGCTGGTCGAGGCGGTGATGAACCTGCAAGGGCTCGGGCTGTTGATGCTCGAGGCGGTGCGCTCGCTCGATATCTACCTGGTGATGGGCTCGGTGCTGATGGGCACGATCCTATTGCTGGTCGGCAACCTGCTCGCCGACATCGCGCTGGTCGCGGTCGATCCGCGCGTCGATTTTTCATCGGTGGCGGCCGAATGAGATGAACGCAGTCCCGGCATTGCAGGCTAATCTACAGGGCGCCGCGGTATCCGCGCGGAAAACGTCGAGCGTTGCGCGCGAGTGGCGGCGAGCGTCGCGGACGGTCCGCTTTTCCGCGATCTGTCTTGCGTTCTTTTACCTGCTCGCCGCTGCGTCGCCGTTTTTCGCGAGCTATGACCCCACTTATCAGAATCGCGAGATGCCCGATTGCCCGCCGATGTCGCTCCACTTGAGTGCGCCGTCGGACTGGTCGCGCAGTCTTTTCTATTCGCATCCGATGCACATGCAGGACAAGACCGCGCGCACTTTCGCCGCCGACAATTCGCAGCGGCTCGACATCCACCTGTTCTCGCACGGGCATCTGTTCACCACCGACAGCGAGAGCGTGCCGTATTTCATGCTCGGCAGCGACGGCCTCGGGCGCGACCTGTATTCGCGAATCGTGTACGGCTCGCGCGTGAGCATGTGCGTCGGCCTGGTCGGCGTGCTGATCAGTTTTTCACTCGGCATCACGATCGGCGCGCTATCGGGCTACGTCGGCGGGACGGTCGATTTCCTGATCATGCGATGGTCGGAGATCGAGATGTCGCTGCCGTCATTCTATTTCCTGCTCGCGCTGGCGGCGGTGATTCCATCGGGGCTCAGCGCGGTCGCGACGTTTTTCATGATCGTCGCGATCATGAGCTTCATCAGTTGGGCCGGCTTTGCGCGAATCATCCGCGGGATGGCGTCGTCGGTGCGATCGCGCCCGTACGTCGAGGCGGCGCGCGCGCTGGGCGGGTCACGATGGCGCATCATCACGCGTCACATAATTCCGTCCGTGATGGGCTACGCAATCGTCGCCGCCACGCTCTCGATTCCGGGTTTCATCTTAGGAGAAAGCGCACTCTCACTCCTCGGTCTAGGAATCCAGGAACCAGCCGCAAGCTGGGGCAACCTGCTGGCGCAGGCGCAGGACGTCCAAAACCTCGCGCGCTACCCATGGATCCTAATTCCCGGCATTTTCATTTTCCTGGCAGTAATGTCCTTCAACTTCCTAGGCGACCATCTGCGCGATCGCCTCGACCCAGCAACCAGCGCGGCATGATCTGATACGCTGAAGATCACGTGAAAACGCTGCTTGAAGTTAAATCGTTGCGCACTTCGTTTTTCACTGATGCGGGAGAGGTGCGGGCGGTCGATGGGGTTAGTTTTTCGGTTGAGCCGGGGAAGCTGTTGGGAATCGTGGGCGAGTCGGGATCGGGCAAGTCGGCATGTATGCTCTCGATCATGCGGCTGCTGCCTGAGTCGGCGCGGACTGTAGGCGGCGAAGTTATTTTCGAGGATCAGGATCTGTTGAAGCTGAGCGAGCCCGAGATGCGTCATGTTCGCGGCGCGCGGATCGCGATGATCTTCCAGGAGCCGATGACGTCGCTGAATCCGGTGTTCACTATCGGCAGCCAGATTGGCGAGGCGGTCCGGCTACATCAGCGCACCAATCGCGCCGAGACACGCAATCGCACGATCGAGGCGCTCCGGATGGTCGGGATTGCCGACCCCGAGCGGCGTATCGACGACTATCCGCATCAACTGTCCGGCGGCATGCGTCAGCGCGTGATGATCGCGATGGCGTTGTCGTGCAATCCGCGGCTGCTGATTGCGGACGAGCCGACCACTGCGCTCGATGTGACGATACAGGCGCAGATTCTCGATCTGATCCGCGAGTTGCAGGTGCGGCTCGGCCTCGCCGTGATCCTGGTCACGCACGATCTTGGAATCGTCGCCGAGTATGCCGACGACGTTACGATTCTTTACGCGGCGCGCGTGATGGAACAGGCGCCGACCGCGGAGCTGTTTCGAAATCCGCTCAACCCGTACACGCGCGGATTGCTTGAATCGATTCCCGGCATCGACGGCAGCCGGCATCACCGTTTGCAGGCGATTCCCGGTTCGATTCCGAGCTCGCTGCATCCGCCGTCCGGATGCAGATTTCATCCGCGATGCACGCGGGCAATTCCAAAATGCTCCGAGGCTGATCCACCGCTCGAAAACAAGGCTCCCAATCACTATGTCGCCTGCATCCGCGCCTGAACCCATCGCGTCCGCCAACAGTGCTTCGCCGGCGCTGGTTCGCGTCGTGAATCTCAGCAAGGAGTTTCCGGCGGGATCGACCAGCATCATCGGCGGGAAAAAGCTTTCGGTAAAGGCGGTGGCCGGCGTCAACCTGGAGATTCAACCGGGCGAGACGCTAGGATTGGTGGGCGAGTCGGGCTCGGGGAAATCGACGCTGGGCCGGCTGATCCTGAAACTGCTCGAGCCAACCACGGGCGCGGTGTATTTCGACGGGCGCGATCTCTCGACGCTTGGCCGCGAGGAACTTCGCACGCTGCGCCAGCAGATGCAGTTGGTGTTCCAGGATCCGTACGCGTCGTTGAATCCGCGGATGCGCGTGCGATCGATCGTCGGCGAGGGTATCGAGATTCACAAACTCGCGCGCGGCGCGGAAAAGGAGCGGCGGATTGCCGAGCTGCTCGCGATGGTCGGGATGAGCGCCGACGCGATGGATCGGCTGCCGCACGAATTTTCAGGCGGGCAGCGTCAGCGTATCGGGATCGCGCGGGCACTGGCGGTGAATCCGCGCTTCCTGGTGCTCGATGAGCCGGTCTCGGCGCTCGACGTTTCGATCCAGGCGCAGATAATCAACCTGCTGCAGGACCTGCAGGAGAAGCTGAAACTGACGTACCTGTTCATCGCGCACGACTTGCGCGTGGTCGAGCACATCAGCAATCGCGTCGCGATCATGTACCTCGGCAAGATTGTCGAGATTGCGACGCGCGACGAGATTTACCTGAACCCGCGGCATCCATATACGCGCGCGCTGCTCTCTGCGATTCCGACGATCGACACCGCCAACAAGCCGGAACGAATCAAACTGCCGGGCGAAATGCCGAGCCCGATGAACCCGCCGCCGGGCTGCGCCTTCCATCCAAGATGCCCGTATGCGAAAGATGTTTGTACCAACGTCGAACCGAAATTAGAGACCGGGCGCGGCGGCCACGCAGTGTCGTGCCACGTTTTCCCGGCGCCGTAGTTTTATGGATTCAACTTTCACGGATTCAGCACAGATCCCGCAGGATGCAGGCGTGGCATGGGCCGAGGCGCGCACGCGCGTCGCGGTCGGCCGCAACGTCAACGTCTCGGGCAAACTGATTTTTCACGAGCCGATTAGAATCGAGGGCCGCTTCCGCGGCGAAGTCCGCTCGCCCGAGTTGGTGGTCATCGGCGAGGAAGGAATGATCGAGGGCAAGGTCTTCGCGCCGCGAATCCTGATAATGGGCGAGTTGCGCGGAGACGTGTTCGGATGCGATCGGTTGGCGCTGGGGCCGCGGGCGAAGGTTTTCGGAAATATCGAGACGCGCACCTTGACGGTGGCCGAAGGCGCCTACCTCGAGGGCAACGTCCGCACGATGCGGGACTCCGCCGCGACGACCGTGGCCTCCAACGACCGCTGATCGAGGATTCGCGCGACGCTCAGGTCGCGACGTCGAGACGCGCTGCTTTACCCGACAGATTGCGCAGGTAGTATAGGCGCGCGCGGCGAACGCGGTTGCGCGTCAGCACTTGCAGCTTGTCGATTCGCGGCGAATGCATCGGGAAGATTCGTTCGACGCCGACGCCGTACGAAATCTTGCGCACGGTAAAGGTCGCGCGGTTGGCGCCGCGATTCATTTTGATCACGATGCCTTCGAAGGACTGGATGCGCTCCTTCTCGCCTTCGACGACCTTGACGTGAACGCGAACCGAGTCGCCGACGCGGAATTCAGGCAGGTCCTTGCGCAGGCCCCGCTCTTCGAGCTTCTGGATTACGGTATTCATGGGGAAAAAGACCTCGAGTCGAGCCCCTAAACCTATCCAAATGCGCGCGCGCACTCAATGGGTGGGGGGATGGCAGGGATAATGCGCGAAACCGGTACCGGCTTCGCGTACGCGAAGCTGTCCGAGGTCCTTCCTCCCTTCGCGTTGCTCCGGTCGTCAGGATGACAGATTTGGAGTCTCGCGTTTACGATGATGGAAAACTGAAACGGCTACTTTCCGTCATTCTGAGCCGCTGCGGCGAGGAATCTCGACGGACGCTCCTGCGGCCGGCGCCAGGAGCGCTAACTGTGCACGCGATTACTTGCCGCGGAGGCGGTCGAGGATGATTCCGGCGGCGGAGCGTACCGACAGGTGGTTGTAGTCGCTGGGGCCGATGATTGGGGCGAGGATGATGTCGGCGCGGGCGGCGACTTCGGGGGACATGCCGAAGCCGGTGCCTAGCAGGATCATCATTGGCGGCGTGTCGGGAGCTTCGAGGCGCGCGCGCAGATCCGCGTAGCTGGTGCCGCCTTCGGTGCGGGCGGAGGTGTGGACGATTAGCGGGCGGGTGCCAGAGATTCGTGATGCCTCAGAGATTGCGTCGTCAAGTTCCACTACTATTTGTACGCGCTCGAGCGCCTCGCGGCGGCGCGAGTCGTGGGCGCGGCCGAAGTCGAAGCGCCAATGGTCGATGACGCTGGCCGCGAATTTCCGCTGCTCGGGAATCGGATGAACGATGAACACGCCGCGTACGTCGTAGGTTCGCGATGCGCGCGCGATGTCGTGGATGTCGAGGCTGGTGATCGCCGAGGTGACGGTCTCGGCGTTTCGGTTGACGACCGGATGATGAATCAGCGCTACAAAAAGATCGGACACAATCAAAACTTGCGCCGATCGAGCAGGTCGGGACGGCGTCGCGCGGTGCGCCGTTTTGCTTCGGCCTCGCGCCATGCGCGGATTTTGGCGTGATCGCCGCTGAGCAGGATGTTCGGCACCGTCATTCCGCGGAACTCTTCGGGGCGCGTGTATTGCGGGTATTCCAGCATCCCGGCGGCGAACGACTCCTCGTCGAGCGACTCAGGATTGCCGAGCACGCCGGGAAGCATCCGGCCGATGGCCTCGATCACCGCCATCGCGGGGATTTCGCCGCCGCTCAGCACGTAGTCTCCGATCGAGATTTCCTGATCGACCAGAGAGCGCACGCGCTCGTCGATTCCCTCGTAGCGGCCCGCGACGATCATCAGGCCGGGCGCGCGCTTGGCGAGGTCGCGCGCCATCGAGTTGTCGAACACTTCGCCCTGCGGCGTCATCAGGATGCGCCAGAGGCCCGGCCGCGACGCATCGACCGCGTCGATCGCGGCTGCAATCGGCTCCGGCCGCATCACCATCCCGCTGCCGCCCCCGTACGGCGCGTCATCGACCTGCCGATAGTTGCCGAGACCGTGCTCACGCAGCGGATGCGCCTTGATTGCGATCAGGCCTTGCTCGACGGCGCGTCCGATCATGCCGCCGCGAAACGGCGACTCGAACATCTCGGGGAACAATGTGATTACGTGAAATTCCATCAATGGCGCGAATCCAAATCTATCCGGGTGACTCGCGAGGAGCCAGACGCTAGTCGAGCAGGCCGGGGACTGGTTCGATCGTGACGCGGCGCGCCGGAAGATCCATCACTTTGACGACGTTATCGATCACCGGGACCAGCACTTCGCGCTCGGCGTCGCGCACCACCCAGACGTCGTGGGCGCCGTTGGAGAAAATTTCCTCGATCGCGCCGAGGCGGCTGCCGTCGGTCAGAAAAACTTCGCATCCGATCGCTTCGTAATAGTAGAACTCGCCGGGCTTGGCGGCGGGGACGTCTTCCGTCGCGAGCATCACGACCGCGCCCTTGAGCGACTCGGCCGCGTTGATATCGGCGATGCCTTCGAGCGTGATTCGCCGAGTCGTCGGGTTGAGCGGCGCGATTGCGGTCAGGCGAAACTCGCGCGATTCGCCGTCGCGTTCGAGAAAAATTCGCCTGACCTCTGCCAATGTGTCGGAATCGGGATTATCGGGCCGAAATCGCAGCGCGCCTTTCAGCCCGTGCGTGCCGCTTATGCAGCCGACGCGAAGCATCTACATGGTGACGCGAGGCGCGTCACGGGGCGCAGGATCATCGGTCCTCGACGATTTCGAGAACGACTTTGCGGTTGGTGCGCGAGGCGACGGCGTTCAGAATCGTGCGGATCGACTTTGCGGTGCGTCCCTGCTTGCCGATCACGCGGCCCAGATCTTCCTTCGCGACCCGCAGTTCAAGGACCGAGGCGGTATCGCCCTGCGTCTCCTTAACGTCCACTGCGTTTGCGTCGTTAACCAGTTGTTGCGCGAGAAAAACGACGAGCTCCTTCATAGGTTGGCTCCGTTGCAGCGGGTCGCATCAGGCGGAGGCCGTTGCTGTTTCGGCTCGTTTAATCAATTTCCTTACTGTGTCGCTTGGCTTGGCGCCAGCCTTGAGCCATTGGTCGGCCAGCTCTTTTTTGATCGTGACGCGCGGCGGATCGAACGCCGGATCGTAGGTCCCGACCTGGGCGACGAAGCGTCCGTCACGCGGCGAGCGCGAATCGGCCACCACGATGCGGTAGAAAGGTTTTTTGCGTGCACCGTGTCGGCGCAATCGGATTACAAGTGCCATTCAGTTCTCCTGTAAATTATTCTAGCTCCCGAGCCCCAGTCCACGCATCATCATTTTTCCCGCGCCCATGCGGGTGATTTTCTTCATCATTTTGCGTGTCTGCTCGAACTGTTTGAGAAAACGATTCACGTCCTGAACAGACGTGCCGCTGCCGCCGGCGATTCTCGAACGCCGGCGCCCATTGATAATCAGATGATTGCCGCGCTCCTGCAAGGTCATCGAGTCGATGATCGCCTGGATGCGCCCGAGCTCGAGCTTCGCGTCTTCGGAATCCGCCGCGCCGGCGAATTTCTTGAGTCCGGGAATCATGCCCATCAGCTCGCCCAGCGAACCCATCTTTTTGATCGCGCGAATCTGTTCGGCGAAGTCGGTGATGGTGAACTCGTTCTTCTTGAACTTGCGCTCGAGCTCCTTGGCCTTGGTCTGATCGTAATTCTGCTGCGCCTTTTCGATCAGCGTCAGCACGTCGCCCATCCCAAGGATTCGCGAGGTGAGCCGGTCGGGGTAGAAAATCTCGAATGCGTCGAGCTTCTCGCCGGTCGCCGCGAACAGAATCGGCGCGCCGGTAATGGTGCGCACCGAAAGCGCCGCACCACCGCGTGCGTCGGAGTCGAGCTTGGTCAGAATGACGCCCGAGATGTTCAGCCGCTCATGGAATCCCGCGGCGACATTCGCGGCTTCCTGTCCGGTCATCGCATCGGCGACGAATATGATGTGATGCGGATTGAGGGCGGCCTTGAGGCGCGCCAACTCGTCCATCAGCTCTTCGTCTATTTGCAAGCGGCCGGCGGTGTCGATCAGAATCGCGTCATGCCCACCGGTTTCGGCTCGGGCCATCGCGCGCGACGCGATCTCGATTGGATCCTGTTGCTCGTTGCTGTCGAGGACTGGAATTTGCGCCTGCGCACCAAGCACGCGCAGTTGCTCCATCGCGGCCGGGCGATAGACGTCGGTCGAGGCCAGAAGCGGATGGCGTTTGCGCTCGGATTTGAGCCATCGCGCGAGCTTCGCAATCGAGGTGGTTTTACCGGAGCCCTGCAGGCCGACCACCATGATTTTAACCGGAGGCTTGACCTTCAGATCCAGCTCGCGCGCCGTGCCGCCCATCGCGTTCTGCAGTTCGGTCGCGACGAACTTGATCAGATGCTGCTCGGGCGAGAGCGAGCGCAGCACTTCGGCGCCGAGCGCCTTGGATTTGACGTGTTCGATAAAGTCGCGGACGACTTTGATATTGACGTCGGCTTCCAGCAGCGCGAGGCGGACTTCGCGGAGCGCGTCCTCGATATTGCGCTCGGTGATCCGGCCTTGGCCCTTGAGTTTTTTGAAGACTAATTCGAGGCGGTCGCTGAGCGTATCAAACATGAGTCAAACTCAGGTATTGCAGGTCGAGGAAATCGGCTTCGGCCCAGCCGGCTGAGAAAGATAATATAGCAAACCGGCAAGGTTAGGGCACGCTGGGGCGGCAGTCAATGCGGAGAAGTCAGCAGGGTCATGCCTAATCTTCAATTGTGTCAGATTTACCGGGTTTTCGGCGTGTTCTCTATGTTACAATTCTCTCATAGTTGCACAGATTCGGAAAACGATTAATGGACAAGACGAGCAAACCGATCGATCCGGCTGCCGACGTTTTGAGTTGTTCAAAATGCGGCGGGAAGACGATGTTGATTTACATCGAAGAGGATGGAGTTCAGAGCGTCAAGTGTGCGAGCTGCGGGGACCTGGTCGCGTACACGTCGGAGCTGATCAGAATCCTCGACAAGACATAAGAGGCGCGGGGTCGCGGCGACCCCGCGCGCATTCCACCGCCCTCACCACTCATGAGCCCCAGATGTCCTGCCACCATGGCTTTGGCTGCGACTCGGGGGACAGGCCGGCTTTTTTGATGACGTCTTGCAGATTCCATCCGGTTAGATCCGCGAGCGTCTCGGCTTCGTGCGCTTTGCGCTTGTTCAGATCGTCGAAGTAATTCTTCGCCCCTTCGCACGCGCTCGGCGATCCATCCCACGGACGATGCATGACGTAGCGGGCCTGGAAATTTTCCTGGTCCTGCGTCTCCTGGAAAATCAGATCTTCGGGAAACGTGTCGGCGCTGTAGCGGACGTGCAGGCGGGTGAGCGTCACCGGCGTCGCACCAGTCATCGGCTGCGGATATATCATCGGTCCGCCACCGGGACGACGATACATCGGTGTCGCGCCGCCGGGCTGATCGTCGAGCCAGAAAACGCCGAGGCTTCGCAGTTCGTCGCGCGACAGCGGCGGCCCCGCGCACGGATCGCACCATCCCATGTTCCACACGTACTCGGTGAACACCGCGCGCATGTCGTTGCGCTTAACCTGCTCGTCGAACATCGCCTTGTAGAACCCGCCGAAGTCAGTGCGCACGTATTCGGGGATGTCCATTCCGGTCGGCAATTTCACGGTGCGATAGTTGGTGGTCTCGACGCGGCCGTTTTGCGTGAGCATGTACACGACGAGGTCCTGCGGGCCTTGCGAATTAATCATGCCGAGACGAATCGGCAGCATGAACTTGGGCGATTCGAAGGCGAACTGCAGCGGCCGCAGGTAAGTCAGGCCGGTGCGATTGTGCTCGGTCAGATTGACCTTCGCGACGAAGAATTTCATGTCGCTGCGAATGTACGGCTCGAGCGCTCGGTCGGCGCCGAGCGGAATCTTGTAGCCGCTCTGCTGCAGCCAGGTTTGCAGGCCCGACGATTCCTTGGCCGACAAGATGACGATGTCGTATTCGCCGACGGTGTACTCCGCCTCGACCGTGACGCCGAGCGCTTTGGCTTCAGCCGGACTGGGAGCGGCTTCCCGATTTAGCGCCATCCCGCCGGCAGCAGCCATCGGCATCTCGTAGTCCATGATCCGGCACGGATCCGGATCGTAGTATTCGACCAGGCGTGGCGAACTGTATGCGTCGATCTTCTGGAACAGTTCGCGATCGCCGATATGCACCTGGCCCTTCTGCAGCACGACCGGGACCGGCACTACCAGCGCGAAATCCGACGGCTCGCCCTGGTAATCGTTCATCAGGCTGATGACGGTCTTGTCGTCATGATGCGCGATCACGACTTGCGACGCGTGATTGACGAGAGGCTCGTCAGCCTTGCCGACATAGAAGCCGCAGAACGCGCGTGCGTCATGCGGCGCGCCGAGAATCAGCGCCGCGATCGCGAGCATTGACGAAATGAGAACTCTGATTCGCTGAAAAAACATTGGCACCTCCATTTTGGGTCCATTCGAATTTGCGCGCGGGCCAGATTGCGTCCCACAGCGGAACGCATGCGGCCGCGATAAACAAAGCCCAGATGAGTGCGTTGGTGCGGTAGAGCCGGAACTGCCACGCGTACGCGATTGCGGCGACGAGAGCGGCGTGCGCGACTCTGCCGCGGCGATCGTTGGGGCCGGTCATCGGATCGGAAATCATGAAGAAGGCAAACAGCAGCAGCGCGCCGCTCTCGAGCTGATGCGTCCAGACGGCCCATCGCTGACCGAGATATTCGATGCGAAGCGCGAGCGCGCCGAGATAGAACGCGAGGAACGTCCAGCTGATATCGCCGCGGCGAGCGCGACTGGTCACCAGCATGCCGAACATCACGACCCATGCGGCGATCGCAACGTCCTGTCCCCACTGGCCCGGAGATACCCAGGTGCCGGGGAGCAAGACGATCGCGAAGATGAGGCCGAAGGTCGCGGGGTTGAAGAGATGCTTGCCCCGAAATCGGAAAAGCGACTTCGAGGAAATCGCGGCGGCTGCGGCGATCGGATGCGCGATCAGGTTATTCGCGCGGAGCAGCAGCGTGAGGCTCAGGCACGTGATGATCGCGCTGCGCAATGTGCGCGGCTTCGACGGGGTAAGCGTCCAGCACGCGGTCTGCGTAAGCAGGCCAGCGGCGAAGGTCAGGATGACCTGCTCGGGGCGGATGCTGAAGTCGCGGAAGTACGCGCCGGCGGCGAGCAAGATGCCGAGGGCGAAGATCTGGAAGAGTCGAGGATCGGCGAGTGAGGCAGTCCAGTGCTTTGGCGTCGAGCTGAATGCGTCCATCGAGTTGTCCCTCTCGACTCTTTGAACGCGCGCGCGAGATTTTCTTGCAGGGTTTCTTTAGTGGGTACTCGCCGCCTTCCCGCGCTCCTTTCTTGTGTCATCCCGAGCGTAGCCGAGGGACCCCGGATCTTTCTGAATGCCAGCCGACGCACCCCAAACCACGGAGCAATCGAAGTGCGCCTGCCAAGGACATCACTCGATGCGTGGTTAGGGTGCACCTTCCGGCGTCGCAAAAGATCCGGGGTCCCTCGGCTACGCTCGGGATGACACAAAGACAAGGATCGGGAAAAGGAGCCAGGCTACTTTTTGCGGGGACGCTTGGTTGGCGGGGGGTTGTACACGTGCAGGAATGAAAATGCGGCGATGGTCAGGGCGTGCATGACTTTGCCCGACGCTATCAGGCCGCGGATTTCGCGCATCGGGACCAGCACCACCTCAGTCTCTTCGTCGCCGGCAGACACTACCCTTTCGACCTGGCGGACGTTCTCGGCGAGGAACGAGTAGCAGATGTTGCCCTGGATTGCGGGGTTCGGATGCACCTTGCCGAGGGCGACGATCGCGTCGGAATCGAAGCCGGTCTCCTCGATCATCTCGCGGCGCGCCGCATGCATCGGCGACTCATCCCCGGGATCGACCATTCCGCCAGGCACCTCGAGCGTGAACTCCGAGATACCGTGACGCCATTGGCGAATCATCACGACGTCGCCATTTTTCGCGAGCGGGATGATGTTCACCCAGTT
>PMOH01000337.1 GCA_003161515.1 Deltaproteobacteria bacterium | reverse complement strand
GACGCCTCCGCCAATCCGTGGCCAACGCCCGGCAAAATCTTGATCGTCTTCGGCTCGCCCGCGCGATCGTAAAGCGCTTGCGAAACTTTCGTGCGACAGAATCGTGTCTGCGCCGCCATGAATCAGCAACAACGGTTTGGGCGCCAACTCGCCCGCGACATGCGCGCCTGCGAGCTGACTCGACAACGCGATCACGGTCGTGACAATCGGACTCAGCGTTCCCGCGTTGATCGCGACCGCGCCGCCGAACGAATGCCCAATCAGCGCGACGCGTTCGTTCCCGATTCCGCCGAGAAACGTGAGCGCCGCCATCGCGTCAACCAGGCATTCGCCGAACTCGTTGGGGGCGCGATAGTCCAGCCGCGCCACTGTTAGTCCGCGCTTTGGCATTTCGAGCCCAAGGCGCGGATAGAGCATCGAGGGACCGTCGAATCCGCCCATCGCGCCGCTGACGCACAGCGCAGCGCGCCCCTTCTCGGCGGCCGAATGCAGCACCAGCGGAATCGCGCCTCGCGTCGTCGCAATCGTAATCTTCCGCGCCCCCGCGATCTCATCCCCGGGCTCAACCCCGGTAATCCTGAGCGTGACTCCTTCGTCCACCGTCAACCGCCAGCGTTCGATTGCACGTCGGGCGAGGGAATCAGGAGCATTCGCATTCCGTAGCGAATCATCGATGCGAGCCGCTCGATCCTGGTCAGCAATTCCGCCTGCTCTTCGGGCGGCGCGTCGACAAGTTCAGCGGCGACGGCGGCCAGGTTCTCACGCATCACCTGGACCGCGCGCTCGAGGTTCTCGCGCTCCGGGATTCGCGCGCGAGCTTTGCGCCGCGCCTCGTGGATCTCCGCAAAATCGATTATCTCTGCCATCTGCGATTCACGTCTTCACGCGATTATCGCGCATCAGGGCCGCGCGTGGAAACTCTATCTCAACTTCTTGCCCGCGCGCCGCTTCTCCGCGAGCGTGTGACTTCCGCCCTCGGCGACCCATCGCATCTGCCGCGCCATCCCATTCAGAATCTCGACCTCGCGCGCGGTCAGGCCGCTGCGTCCGAAAATCTCGCGGATCGCGAGCATGATATGGTCGGGGTTGTCGTCGGGAATAAAACCGATCGAGACCAACGCGTCAGCCATTCGATCGAGCATCGGGTCGCTGATCGAGGCGGCCACGAACTCGGGCGCGCGGCCGGATTGCACTGGCGCCGTCGCCGCCATCATAAGCTCGTACGCGACCACCATCACCGCCTGCGCGAGGTTGAGCGACGGATATTCGGGCGCGGTCGGGATTGTTACCAACCGATGGCAGAGCTTGAGCTCGCGATTAGTCAGCCCGCGATCTTCGCGTCCGAAGACGATCGCGATTTTGTTGGTGTCGGCCAGCGCGTCGAGTTCCGCCGCCGCCGCGCGCAGCGGAGTCGCGCGGCTGCGATAACCGCCGCGGCGGCTGGTCGTGCCGACGGCAAGCGAGCAATCCGCCAGCGCATCGGCAAGATTAGGATAGACCGTCGCGTTCGCGAGGAGGTCGTCGGCATGCACCGCCATCTTGACCGCCTCGCGATCGTTAAGCGGCCCGCGCCCGACCAGGCGAAGATCGTCGAATCCCATGTTCTTGAGCGCTCGCGCCACCGCGCCGATATTTCCCGCCGACTGCGGCCGATACAGCACAAATGCAAATTTTGCAGGCGACGCCATCCTCTGGTTATGCGGGAAATGACATGAGGAAAGAAAGATCCGGGATTCTTCGCTTCGCTCTGAATGACACAAAGACCAAATGACACAGGAAAAAGAACCTTCGATCAAAATGGCGTCCTCGCCATTTTGCGATTAGTTACTAAGGTGCAGGGGTTACCCCTGCCGAAGGAAGTATGAAACCCACCGCGGGTTTCATTACAATTAAGTTCCTACGATGAAGATCATCTCCTTCGGCGACGTGCACATGGCGACGCGCAATCTCGACCGGATGGGCGAGCAGATGCGCGATTGCGACCTGGTGATCCTGTCGGGCGATCTCACCAACTTTGGCGGCGTCGACGACGCGCGCAAGGTGATCACCGACGTTCGCCGCGCGTGTCCTGCGGTGCTTGCGCTGCCGGGAAATCTCGACCAGCGCGAGGTGATCCCATTTCTCGAAGCGGACGGAATCGCGCTGCATGGCAAGGGTCTGGTCACCGGCGGGGTCGGCATTTTCGGATGCGGCGGGTCGAATATCTCGCCGTTCGGGACGCCGCTCGAGTTTACCGAGGACGAGATCTACGCGACGCTGCGAGCGGGCTACGGCTTCGTGCGCGACGTGCGGCCGCTCCTCATGATCTGTCATCCGCCGCCGTTCGACACCAAATGCGATCGCATCCGCAGCGGCCAGCCGGTCGGCAGCACCGCCGCGCGGCAATTTATCGAAGAGGTGAAGCCCGACGTTTGCATTTCGGGCCATATCCACGAATCGGCCGGCGTCGATCACATCGGTCCGACCCAGATTTTCAACGCGGGCCCGTTCAAGGGCGGCGGCTATATAGTTGTGCGCACGAATAACGGGCTGCTGGACGCGAGGCTCGAATTTCTTTGACGTGCCGACAATGTCGATCGTCGACCAATCAGTTCGCATGTACGCTGAAAAGATAGCCAACGGATGGCCGCTGGTGCTGCGCAACTCGTTCCGGCTACTGTGGCGCTTCCGGCCCGGGCGCGCCGCGAAGTAGGGCGCACATTATTCCAAAGGGAGATTGTTCTGAGCATGGCTGCGACTGACGACGTTCGCTTGAGATTCGATCATGTTTCGATCGCGGTGAAGTCCATCGACCGCGCTTACGAATTCTTCGAAAAATATTTTCCAATCAAATTGCGCAGCGCCAAATCGATGGACGAGCAGGTCAGTGGATCCTTTTATTGGCAGGATTTCCATCTCGGCGGTTTCGTCGTCGAGCTGATTGAGGACCCGCCAAACAAGCCCGGCTTCGTCACCAAATTCATCGAGCGGCACGGCGAGGGGATGCATCATTTGTCGATCGAGACTGACGGTCTCGACCAACTCGTCGCCAATCTGAAGGCTGGCGGCGTGCGCGTGGTTGACGAGCAGAAGTACGAATCGGGATCCGCGACCGCGTTCATCTCTCCGCGCTCGGCCTTTGGCGCGCTAATCCAGTTCTGGCACACGCCGAATTGGGATCAGACGCATCCCAAGCCCGCGCCCGACGGTCGCGCGTACTTCGATCACGTGTCGCTCGCAGTCAAGGACATCGCCGCCGCATACAAATTTTTCACGACTTATTTTCCGGGCACGAAAATCAACCACGAGATTCACACCAGCAATTCGGAAGGCAATTTCGACCTCGGCCATCTCGAAGTCGCCGGCTTCAAGCTCGAATTTATCCAGAGCCCGGCGCACAAGCCCGACAACGACTTCGTCGGCAAGTTCATCG
>PMOH01000346.1 GCA_003161515.1 Deltaproteobacteria bacterium | reverse complement strand
GAGGGTCGCCTGCATCTGATTAGGGCCTTGACCCTGCAGCCGCTGATTCACGATCAGAACCTGGCAATAGCGGTTGCGCGACAGCTGAAGCTTGAGGCCGTCCCCGCCGGCGCAAACCTCATTCAGCAAGGCGCCTGCGACGCCGATCTTTTTCTGATTTTGGAGGGCGCGTTTTCGATTGCGCTTGATGGGCAGGTCGTGGCCCACGTGAAAGCCGGCCAGCACGTCGGCGAAATGTCCGTCGTCGATCCACATACGCCCCGATCAGCGACGGTCACTGCGACTTCGGATTCGATCGTCGCGCGGATCGCTGAGTCTGATTTTTCGGCACTCGCCGATCGGTTTCCCCAACTGTGGCGGAGAATCGCGCTGGAATTAGCAGGCAGGCTGCGCCGCGAAAGCGCGGGCGATCGCGCGCGCGAGAAAGCGGGGCGCGCCGCCTAGCTTAACCTCATCGCGTTTTGAGCGCTTCGAGTTCTTCCAGCGTACGCGGCCAATCTTCGTGCATCAGTCGCGAAAGAGCGCGGTCCGCAAGCAGGCGGCCGCCAGTCTGACAAGTCGCGCAATAGTTAGTCTCGCTACTCGCGTAGCGAATCCGCTGGACCTTGGAACCGCATCGCGGGCAAGGCTGGCGATAGCGGCCGTGCACCGCCATCTCAGGCCGAAACGCAGTCACCTTTTCTGGAAATTCACCGTGCGACTCGGCGCGCAAGCGGTCGGTCCATTCGACCAGCGTCGCGCGAGTGGCTACGTAAAGTCGCCCGACTTCATCGTCGGTCAACTTTTGCGTCATCGCGATTGGAGAAAGCTGCGCGCGATGCAGAATCTCGTCGGAGTACGCGTTGCCGATGCCGCTGAAGATGTGCGGGTCGGTCAGCGATCGCTTCAGCGTATGATTGGACGATCGTAGCGCCGCGGCGAACGCGTCGAGGCTTACGTCGAGCGGCTCGATACCGCCCGCAGTCAAAGACTGAAGGCCCGCTTCGCCTTCGACCACGCGAAGCGCGGCGCGCCGCTGCGTGCCCGCTTCGGTCAGCCAGAGCCAGCCGTTGTCGAACTCAAACGCGACCAGGATATTTCTGCTGCCAAGCTTGGGCGCAGAAGTTTTCCAATGCAGGCGGCCCGCGATCATGAGATGTATCACGAGCCACAAATCGCCTTCGACGCCAATAGCAATCTGCTTGCCTAGCCGTCGAACTTCGCGGACCTCCATCCCGGCAGTCGCGGTAATCGGCGGAGTCGTTGAGCGCAGTACGAACGGAGATTTGACGATCGCCCTCACGAGCTTGTGCCCATCGATGCGCGTTCGAATCGCTTCCACGTATATGCTGACGTCAGGTAGTTCAGGCATGAGTGATTTCGCGCGCCATGTTACATTTACCGCGAATCAAGTCTAAAGAGGACGCGCGCATGAATTACTTTCTTGCCAAGACTGAACCGGGAACTTACTCAATCGACGATCTCGAACGCGACCGACGCACCGCCTGGGACGGCGTCACCAATCCGCAAGCGGTTCGCGCGATCCGCGAGATGAAATCGGGCGACGTCGTGTTCATCTATCACAGCGGCGGCGTGTCGAGCGTGGTCGGCTGGGCCCTCGTGAAATCGCCGGGGCGCGACGATCCCAAAAATCCGAAGTCAGCGATCGTGGATTTGGAATTCGCGGGACGTCTGGATTCGCCGGTCACGCTGGCGGAGATCAAACAGTCAGGAAAGTTTGACGACCTGGCGCTGGTGCGGCAAGGACGTCTGTCAACTATGGCGGTGCCTGAAAAGTTCGTCGGCTGGATTCGCGCGAAAAACCCGAAGGCGAAGATCTAAAGACGCGAGCGCCTCGCGAGTGAACGAGGCGCTCGGCCTTCAGAACGATACGGCCACATATCTGTTAGTAGCAGCGAGCTCGCGCCCATCGGGCTTGCTGAGCTACGTCCCAACCGGCCGCGGGGTGGCCAGTGCGGCTATCTCGCCACGCCTGCGCCTGGAGTCGCGAAGCATTTGCGCAAGCGCCACGGCCGCGATAGCCGTAACCGTAGGCATACGGATTTCCATAGTACCGATTTCCATAGTAGCCATTTCCGTAATAGCCGCGGTTGCGGTAGCCGTCATCGTAGTCGTGGTGCCAGTCAACGCGCTGCCCGTAGTTTGAATTTACACTGTTGGCTGGTTCCGCAAATGCCGGCGCACTCAACGTTGGGAGCGCCAGCATCGCACCCGCCAAAACGCTGGTAACCAGTTTTGTTTTGAATTTCATAGCATTCTCTCCTACCTGAATAGGAAGCATCAACAGTGCCAAGACTGGCCGGTACTGGACGTCGAAAGTAGCGGACTTTTTCCACTCGAATGTCTGAACCTCGTACGAAATACAGGCGGTCGTGGGAATTGGAATTCCTACAAAATCGGCGGGAAAATGTAGAAAAGAAAACGGAGGCGGCCATTTCGACCGCCTCCGCTGTACACGAACTATACGAAAATTTTGACTACGGAGTGCTCTTCGCTGGCTTCGATGGGTTGAACTTCAACGTCATCTCGGCCACGCCCGCCGCGACGTTCAAGCCGTTTTGTCCTTCGATCGAAACCGGCTGCAACGCGATCGAGCTGTTGAAGCCGCCGACCAATACGTTGGCGCCAGCGCCGACTCCGACCGCCGCGCTCGCAGTCGCTCCGCCGTAGTGACCCCCAAGTGCACCCTGACCCAGGTTGGTGGTCGGGGCGAGAACTGCCCACAGAATTACACCCGACGACAGGTAGCCAATGTCAGCGCCGAACTTCGTAATTGAACCGGTGTAATACTCGGTGTATCCGGGTTGCAGGGCATACGCGCAATTTAGTTTACGCGACGAACCGAAAATAAATCCCCATCCCGCCGATACGTGACAGGTCAGGTAGCCAGCTCGAACCGCGGCTCCTCCGCCTGATGCGGCCGGCGGCGGCGGTGCTGCACCCTGGGCCCGTGCCGACGGTGCGCTCGCGGCCAGTGCCACCGCTAACCCCAGTACGATTACTATTCCTCGTGCTTTCGAAATCATCTTTTGCCTCCGTGCCATTGGTGAGGGTTTCCGTTCCGGTTGGCCGGACCCATGGAAATCAGCTCTCGTTTGGTTCCAGTCGAAGTGCAAACTCGCATTTTGCTAGGCCAATTGCAATACGAGCACAATGGCTCTCAGCGCCGTACCGCAATCCCTTGACTATGAACTCTTAATGCCGCACCATCCTGCGGTCTTCGCTGTAGCCATAACCCAGGAGAACGCATTGATGAGTCTTAAGACTATCGTTACGAGTTTCACCGCCGCTTCGCTGGTCGTATTCACCTTTGGACTGAGCGGGTCTGCCTCGGCGCAGCCTTCGCAGAAGCAACTCGACATCGCGGCCGCGCGCGCACAGCGGAAAGCGACGGTCGGCGCCAATATGAATCTCACACCAGATCAAGCGTCAAAGTTCTGGCCGGTTTACGACGCCTACGAAAAGAAGATGGACAGCGTCGAAGACCGCCACGTCAAAGAGCTCAAGGATTTTGCGGCCAAGTACGATAGCCTCACCGACGCCGACGCAAAGAAAAAGCTGGACCAGGTAATGGAGATTCAGCAGGCGCGGCTCGACGTGCAAAAGGAATTCGTCCCGCAGTTTCGCGCCGTCATCCCGCAGGTTAAGGTGACCCGCTTCTACCAGATCGACAACAAGATCCAGGCGCTGATCCAGTGCGACATCGCGCAGTTGGTGCCGCTCGCGCAATCGCCGGGCGAGGCCGCTCAGCAGTAGTCGATTCGTCCAATGCCAGTACCGCCCGCATGCGCGATCCGCGCCTGCGGGCGATTTATTTCTGCTGCACGCGCGCGATCGCGTCGAGGATGAGCTTGCCCGCCGCGTCGCGATCAACCCATCCGCCGACTTTTACCCACTTGCCTTTCTCGAGGTCTTTATAGTGACGGAAGAAGTGATCGATCTGATCGAGCATGATTTGAGGCAGGTCGGTGTAGTTCCCGATTCCGTCGAAGTAGGGGTTCAGCTCATCAACCGGCACCGCTAGGATTTTCTCGTCGATGCCATTCTCGTCTTCCATCAACAGTGCGCCCACCGGGCGGCATCTGATGACCGCGCCCGGAGCGACCGGCACTTGTGACAGCGCGAGCACGTCGCAAGGATCGCCGTCTTCCGACAGAGTATTCGGGATGAATCCGTAGTTGGCCGGATAATACATCGCGGTATGCAGAAAGCGATTCACGAACAGCGCGCCCGAAACTTTGTCCAGCTCGTACTTGACCGGCACGCCGCCCTGCGGAATTTCCACCAATACGTTGATCTCGTTGGGCGGATTGCGGCCAGGCGGGATTTTCGTAACGTCCATGCGATTGCGCGCCTCCGGGATTGCACTGAGTAGAGCATGCGATCGCGCCCGAGGCCATCGCGAAGTCGCTGTATCGCTATTTCAGACCGAGCTTTCGAATGCGGGTGCTGAGCGTGCTTGGTTTGACGCCCAGCAATTCGGCCGCGCCGCCGCTTCCATAGATTCGGCCGTTGGATACTTTCAGCGCGCGCACGATGTTCTCGCGTTCCATCCGCCGCATCTCTGCCTCCGGGACAACCCTCATGTTCTCCCCATCGGCGCCATCGAGCGCGACCGGCGACGACGGAACCAGCGATTCAACCACAATAGTTTCTACGACATCGAAGTGGATCGCCCCGTCGCGCGCGGTGATCACTGCCCGCTCGACGACGTTCTGCAGCTCGCGAACGTTGCCGGACCAATCGTAGCTCTGGAGGCGACCGATCTCGCGCTCTGTCAGCCGCAGATCCGGCCGGTTCAATCGCTTGCAAGCCAGTTTGAGAAAATGGTCGGCGAGGATCGGGATGTCCTCCTTGCGCTCGCGCAGCGGCGGCACCACGATCGGAAAGACGCTCAAGCGGTAGTAGAGATCTTGCCGGAAGCGTCCGTCGGCGACCGCGGCCTTGAGGTCGCGGTTACTGGCCGCGATCATGCGGAGGTTTGCGCGGCGCGGCTTGTCGTCGCCGAGCGCCTCGAACTCGCCGTCCTGAAGGACCCGGAGCAGCTTGGGCTGCATCTCCAGCGGCAGGTCCCCGACCTCGTCCAGAAACAGCGAACCGCCATCGGCGCGCTGAAAGCGGCCGACTCGGTCCCTGAATGCTCCGCTATATGCTCCTTTGACGTGGCCGAAGAACTCGCTTTCGAACAGCTCCCGCGGAATCGCTGTGCAGTTCACTTTGACCAGCGGATGATCGCGGCGTGGGCTGCGCTCGTGGATGTTGCGAGCGACCAGCTCCTTGCCTACGCCGGTCTCGCCCAGGATCAGCACGGAGGCATCGGTGGACGCGACCATGTCGATTCGTTCGATAACGCCGCGAATAGCGGGGCTCGTGCCGAGAATCGTGCTTTCACCGGACGCGGCTTGGACCTCCTCGCGCAGGTACTCATTCTCCGACTCCAGGCTTCGGCGTAATTTATCGATTTCCTCGAACGCGCGTTTAAGCTTTTCATTGGCGGCGATGAGTTCCGTGGTTCTTTCGATCACCCGTTGCTCAAGCTCCTGGTTCAGTCTCTCTATCTCCGACTTCGCCTGCTTCAGCTCGGAAGTCTCGACGATTTCCCAAATGCCTTTTCGTCGCGCAAAGGTAAATTGATGTGTACGCGTCACATCAAGCACATCCGAGGCGCCGCTTGCCGCCAGTGAGTAATTGCACAAGCAGGTCATTGGTAGATCGCTGACCAGCCCGTTGAGTTTATCTTCGTAGTCATTGAAATCGTTCCACTGCTCGCGTTTCAGCCAGAACGTATCTCCACTCACTCTCAATCCGGAATGGCCCCTGGCTAATGCGAGGGCGGCTCTTTCGCGCCAGGCTCTCCTTACTCTTTCCAGGTCGAGAGAACCGTCGGGCATGTACCAGTCCCTGGCGGGGAAAATTTCGAGACTATGACCGGCCACATATCGGTCAAAGTCGGGAAGGGCGCTTCTCAGCGCATCGGCGGCTTCCTGCTCACTCGCTGTTGAGACAATCCACAGACAGTTTTCATTGTTTTCCAGGCCGGCCTTGAAATAAGGAACCAGCACTTCGAGCAAGTCGTTTTTGGACTCGTAGAATTGACAGAAGTGAGTGCCCCACGGCATGTCGCCCACAAAGCCGATGCCGGATTTTGTTAGCTCGGGTGCCATGTCAATTGGCTGCGATATGCGGCTCCCTGGCCGGTAGGCCAGTCACGAAATCACAACCCGGACGACTAGGCCTCACGTTTCCCAAGCGAAACGTGCGTGACAAATTGACTACTTTCTGTTAACTTACAGACTCATCGGGTTTCAGCGTATGAGCTGGATGACGCCATGGTTCGCGCAACGGAATGTCGATGCGCTCATTAAGTTACAACGAAACTTCGCTGTCCATATTGTCATTGGACTCTGGAAAGAGCCGCCTCGTCAAGCTCTTTCTGTTCTGAAGAAGATGGCACAACACGTGCTGACTATATGATCGTGGTTAAACGTAATGTTCGACGAGATACCGATCTTCCGAAGACTTTCGATCTGCAACTGAATCAGCACGAGATTTTCGAGATCGACCGTTGCAACCTGGTCCTTCAACTTCGCACCATTCGCCGTGCAATCAAGGAGAGTGCCGAGGAAATGGAGATGGTGTCGATCGAGCGAGTATTTGTGAAGGCAGTCTCTCAAGCCCTCACGCGCACCGCGCGGAAGTTGTACCATGTCGCCGAAGATTTGAGCGATCTTCAACGCCTGATCGAACGAGCGCGCCTCCCCGGAGCGTTCCACGAATCAGATCCGAAGCCGAAGCCGCGTAATCGCCCGAAGGCGCGGTACTGAGACTCTACTTGAGCTTTAGCGGTTCGATCAGGCGGGCGCTGGATTCCGGGGTCGGATCGCCGTCGTATTCCGGCAGAGTTCCGATCTCGCGGAGATTCAGCCAATTCTGTTTCTTAGCCATCCAGATGTGATCTGCCGCGCGCGCGGGAACGTCGCCATCGAGCAGCCCGGTAGGTATCGCTACGACTGGATTTCGAGCAAAGACAGCGGGTACTGGCGAACCGCACTTTTTGCAGAAGGACCTGCGATACGCAGGAGGCTCGCGAAGAATCGGTGCGTCAAAGAATGAGATCAGTTCCGCGCCTCGCAGCCAGCGGAACTTCTCCGCACGCACGCGGAATTCCGCGGCAAACGGCGATCCGGTCGCGCGTTGACATCTCGAACAATGGCAGATCTCGATATCAGTGGTCGGACCGTCGAACTCGAAGGCAACGCTTCCGCAGAAACACTGTCCCGTCATCCTGATCACCTCCTAACCTGCGCTATTTTCGGCGCCTGTGCGAGGCGCTCTTTCGTGCGGGCGATTTCGGCGCCGGCGCCGCAATCAATTCGTAAACCGATACGTGAGACTGACTCGCGGCGCTGAACGGCTCACGGTTCCATCCACCGTAGCGCGCGCGCAGGCGCATCCCGGCCAGCCGCGCCATCAAGTCGAGTTCGGCCGGTCCTGCGTAACGCAGCCGCACCGGATACAGAACAATACTGCCGCTCTCGCTCAGCTCGACGTGCGCGGAGCGTATCGACTGTGTACTTGGATCGTGCTGCGTGACTTCCAACCGCACCCGGTCGGTACCTACGTCAAGCGCGCCGACGCGCTGACCGCGATCGAAGCGGCTCGGATCCGGCACGAACGCTTCCATCACGAACGTCCCTTCCGGGGTGAGGTGCCGAGCGACACGCTGTAGGCACTGGACCTGTTCCTCCTGCGTGAGCAGCGCGAAGAAAGTACTGAACACGACGTAGATCAGCGAGAACTGGCCACCGATTTTCACGTCTGCAAAATTACCGAATACGACCGGGATCGCGTCGCCACCGGGCTTTGCGCGCATCTTCTCGACCATCTTCTCGGAAGCGTCGATGCCGAAAACCTTCAAGCCTTTGGCCACGAGCGGCAGCGCGATGCGGCCAGTGCCGATGCCAAGCTCCAGCACCCGTCGCTTGCCGGCGATGCTCGCGAGGAATTCGACGGTCGCGTCGGTGAAACGCGTTACCGGGGAGTGGGAGGTGAACTGATCGTAAACCGATGCAATTCGATCGCCGTATGTGGAGTGTTCGTAGTCGGCCATACGCCGCTGGTCATCAAACGATGACGCTCAAGTCAACGCGAAGGGGCGCAAGTGGATCGTAGCGGCCGCGGCTATTGATTCGGCGAAGGTCCAGTCACCTTCGCATTCGCAGTGTTCACTTCGATGCTATGCGGCCGCCCTTCCTTGTCGGGGACGATCGTATGAATGTCGCCGCTGATCAGCGTCACCCGGCTTGGCACCGGCTGCCCGTTCACGACGGTACTTTCTTCGATCGCAACGCTGGTACTGCCACTGAGCGCGACCGAACTTCCGTCAGCAAACCCGAGCGTCACCGACGCGTCCGGCTGCGTCGTCACCGTGTCGTGAAGTCTGAGCGGCGCCCCTTGCTGAGCAGCGAGCGTCGCGCCGCCGCGTTGAATTTGCGCCGCGCCACTGAGCTGGCTAATCGTGCCGACACTGTCATCGGCGCGCACTGTCGAGGCGGTGTTGAGCAGACCGACTACCGCCATCGCCGCAACGAATGCGATTGAACCGGACTTGATTTTCCTCATATGAATCCCCGCGAACCGCTTTCTCCAATAACCTTGACGCACGATAACATAGCACCGCTAAACGCTCGCACGCTACGAACGCGAAAATGCGTCCTTGGCGTTACATTACTTGCGAAGCCGCGCGTTGAAACCAACGTCGAGGGACATTACGCTCATGGCCGGAGCGAAGAACGACGAGTGTGAAGAGTATCCCCAAATCGATTCTCGCGGCCGCGATACTGGCCGGCGCGATCGCGCTCGCGGGATGCATGCAGACCCAGGATATCGATCAAACCCTGCCGCCATACGCCTCGATTTCCGACGACGGTCGCGATCCCGCCAGCGCGCCTAAACCTCCAGCGTCCGATGATTCCGGCGGCGGATTCATGAGCGCACTTGGCTCCGTCCTTATGTTTCCCGTTCGCATGATCGAGGCGCTCTGATCTAACTCAGCCAGTTGTCCCGGCAGCCCGCATACACTTTGTGAACCCGCGAACCTTTATAAGTCTGGAAACCCCGCGGCTGATACTGCGGCGCTTTCGCGTTTCGGATCTCGCGAGTTTCATGGCCTATCGAAACGATCAGGAAGTCGCCCGCTACCAGTCGTGGGAATCGATCTCACACGCCGAAGCGACAAAGTTCATCGCGCAGCAAAGTCGCCATCGCCCCGGGATTCCCGGCAAGTGGTTTCAATTCGCCGCGGAAGTCAGAGAAGGCGGCGCACTGGCCGGCGATTGCGCGCTGCTGGTTATCCGAACGACGCCGCGAATCGGAGAAATCGGTTACACCTTTGCGCAGGCATACCAGCACAACGGGCTCGCCTGCGAGGCCGCGCGAGCCGTGATAGATTTCGCCTTCGGTACGCTCGCACTCAACCGCGTCATCGCCACCACCGATTGCCGCAACGCGCCGTCGGTCGCGCTGATGGAGCGGCTGGGGATGAAAAGGGAAGGGCACTTCCTCCACAACGCGTGGTTCAAGGGCGAGTGGTGCGACGAGTATCAGTACGCGGTGGTGCGCGAAGAATGGCCGCGCGCCCGCGTTCCTTGACAATCCCGCCCGTCCGGTCATTGATCTGACTTATCGATCTGACTTGTCGATCTGATTTTTCCGCCGCGAGGAGGTCCGCTCATGACCCGGATAATCGACGCCGACGGGCATATCGTTGAGCCGCGCACACTCTGGGAAGATTACGCCGAGCCGGA
>PMOH01000156.1 GCA_003161515.1 Deltaproteobacteria bacterium | reverse complement strand
AATCGATCACACTTCAACGCCCAGAACGATCGATTTGGAGTAGGCCGCAAGTGAGAGCCCTCGCGGACTCGCGCAACCGTCAAAATTGGAGTACGAGTCTTTAGATGGTCCTCACATTGAACGATCGAGATTGCCGCTTCAATTTGAACTGAAGGAAATTGTGGATCGTCAGGCTGCTGTCGCCAATATGTTTACAGACCGAACCGCAAGAGTGCCGCACGTGTTACGAATGACCGTCGTTGCACTGCTGCTCTTGTCCTGCGCTCGAGTGATACGACCGCTCTCCTCCTGGACCGCCGCCACATCTCCCGAGGTCGCGGTCCGCTGCCTGCAACTCACTCGGAACGTCGTATTCGAAGTTGGCGCCGGCGGCGCGAAGTTGATTCGCCCGTCAATCTCGCAGGCTCGCGAAGTTATGGTCGCATCAGCTCCCAACCCAGGCGCTTTTAAAGCAAATCAACTGCGTCTTTTCGTTCGCATCTGGCCCCAGCTTCGACGGTCGTTGCTTCACCGTATTCTGCCCTCGGCGTCAGACGCCGGTCACTGATTCCTTAGAACTTCCCGTTCTTGCGCCGCTGAAAAGGTAAGACCCTTTTCACCAGTGCTTGTGTTCGTCTGAAAACTATTGTGACCGCAAGAAGGCCGACATGCTTCATCGTGAGAATGCGGTTGGGAGAATTGGATCCATGAACAGAATATCTGACTCCGTGCGGCGGGCAGCTAAAACCGCTTCACAAGATTTCGCATCGTCTACGGTTGTGAGATCGACGCTCCGTAATAAGGTGATGAAGAGGCTCCTGATCGATCTGCGCGATCAGGAATTACGAAAGATCCATGCACTTCTCCATGACGAGACGATAATAGCTACGCAAGCTCACGGCGACGAACTCGATCAAGCTCGTCGGGATGGAGATCTCGAATTTCAGGTGAGCCTGCTTGATCTCTCTGAAAACCGCCTTGAGGCCATAACAGCTACCCTGGCCCGCCTGGATGAGGGACGCTTCGGCATCTGCGAAGAATGCGAAAGACAAATTTCGCTGGCGCGCCTGCAATCGGTNNCCATCCACGTCGCCAACGAATCTCTTTGACGTGGATCAACCGGAACGCGACCATGTTGATCAGACAACTGACTCCACCGAAGACAGTAGCGTTCCAGCTTTGCGCCGCCGACGAGCCTTGAGCGAACTGTGATCTCGGATTCAACCATAGCAAGGATCAATCATGGCGCGGCGAATGCCGCTGCGCAGATGCAAGGACCTGCCGAAGCTACGGCGAGTCCGGGAGAAACCGCGGTGGAAACGAGAAAAGGAATTCACAACCGCTGGGCTATTATTCTGGCTGGCGGTGAAGGTACACGGCTGGCGGATCTCAGTTGTCGGATCGCGGGCGAGAAGACGCCGAAGCAGTTCTGTCGAATTGTCGATGACCAGTCTTTAATCGAGCGGACTCGGCAACGGGTCGAACTCGCGATTCCAAAGGATCGGATTTTCTATACGCTCAGCCGAAGCCACGAACGTTACTACGTACCATCGCTGTTTGACGTGTTACTCGCGCGGCTCGTGGTTCAACCAGCTAATAGGGGAACCGCGCCTGCTATATTGTATACGCTGATGCGTCTTGGTTTGGTCGATTTGAACGCTCGCGTCGCGCTGTTTCCTTGCGATCACTACGTCAGTGACGACTACCTCTTCATGCGCCATGTCCGGGACGCATTCGACGTAATCGATAACCGGCCGGATCTCATAGTCGTACTCGGCATCACTCCGAGCGCTCCGGAGCCCGAATATGGATGGATCGAACCGGCAAGTCCTTTTCGCTGCGGAGGGGAGACGCTGTTTCACGTGAGCCGGTTTATCGAAAAACCTTCCGCCGAAGCGGCGCGCGGAATGTACGCGCATGGCCGCTGTCTCTGGAATAGCTTCGTTCTGGTTGCGCGTCTTTCGAATCTTCTCGCCCTGATGATTCGCACGCTGCCCGAGCTTTACGATCTCTTCGCGGAGCTTAGTGGAACGCTCGGTACCGAGTTCGAAAGTGAGGCGGTCGAGAAAATATACCAGGCCATCGCACCGGTGGATTTCTGCAAAAGTGTGCTAGGCACTCATGCTCGCAATCATGTGGGTGTACTACCGGTTTCCGGGCTTTATTGGAACGACCTGGGGAACCCCTCTCGCGTTCTTGCGACGATCGCCCGCCTCGGGATGAAACCTAAGTGGGCTGCGCGAGAAATTTTGTGAGCCCAAGGTATGCAAACGGTGAGATCGTTTTCCTGGATCGACATCTCAATTTGGAGGACGAGTGCGATGAAGCGAATTGCGGTGACATTGATCGCGACCAGCATCCTGATGACCGCGGCGAGCGTGGGTTCCGCAAAAGATCTCAGTGTGACCGGGCTCGAGGAGGCGTTCGTCGACGCGCTAGGGACCTGCGGTCCTTCCAGCAACGTCGCGGGGGCGCTTGGCAAGAGCGACGATCCGCAGGTGAAGATCGCGCTTCGCAATGCATTAATCGCCGAAGCTGCCGACGATGCCGCCCGTGTCGCGGGCGCCAACCAGCCCCACAGCGACTGCCTTAGGAAGGATCTCACCTCGCGCGGATACACTGGCGACGAGCTGAGCGCGCTGCCCTATTGCGTTAAGTACGATTGGCCGGATCCTTTCACCAGCCTTGGCACATGCGTTGAGAGTCACAGCCGTCTCGAGGCGCTGCGCAATGCTATTCAGCAGGGCGCAATGAACAGAAAGCTTCCACCGGGCAACTCGATGAATGACGAATCGAATACTGTGGGCTCAATCTCGAAGCTCTCCGACTGGCTAATGCTTAACCTCGTGTTGATGAGATAATGTCTCATTCGTGTCCGATCCGGCTTCGAAGCCTCCTTTAACGACCGGGTCCAAAGTTGGAGGTGCATCTTTGTCGTCGGCCGTCGATTCACCTGATAAGTCAGCCGGAAACTTGACTGTTAGCTCGCCAAGTGGACTTACCAGCGACGAGGCCGCGATCCGGCTTAAGAAGTTCGGTCCCAACGCGATGCCCGACACCTCGGCGCATCCGTTGCGTTCGGCTTTGAGTAAATTCTGGACGCCGGTTCCATGGATGCTCGAGGCTGCGATCGTGCTCGAGCTGGCGCTGGGCAAGTACGTCGAGGCCTCGGTCATCGCGGCCCTGCTGGTG
>PMOH01000396.1:4970-6946 GCA_003161515.1 Deltaproteobacteria bacterium | reverse complement strand
TCTTCAGCATCTCTTTTCTCAGTGTCTAGTCAGTCGGTCGTAATAGTGGACCTGGTAGGTATAGTATAAGGCTTCTTCCCCGACAGTCAAACGAAATCTGGCCACTTGGTAATACTCGACCCAATGAGTCTAGTAAGGCAGATTGCGCCCGTCTGTCAAGGACAATATGAGGCTTACCGAGCGGTCAAGCAAGCTATTTTGGGCGAGGTTTGATATCCATGCGGCGCTCTTCGCGCCAAGCGCTAAAGCCCAGGCGATGCCAGGCGGTCGCGCCGACCCAGTTGCGATGCAGCACGCTCAAGGTGACGACGGTTATCCCCGCGTCGCGGAACCATTCGTAGGCGGCCTCGAGCATCGGCTTCATTAGCCCGCGTCCTCGGAACGCCTCGTCCATAAAAGCCTGGCTGATGTAGCCGATGGATTGAGGCAGCGCGCCATCGGCCTGATGCTTGAGGCGAATCCACAGATGACCGACGAGGCGCGAGTCGCCAGCGTCCGCCACCCACACCGCATGATGAGCCCGATTGAGCACGAGCCGAAGCCAGTTGGGCGCATCGCGGATACCGTCCCAATCGAACTGCACGCGGGGGTCGAGCGATTGCTCCCACGCAGCCAGCGCAGCGACCAGGCGGGAGAGTTCGGGGATGTCGGCGTGGGTAGCGCGGCGAATTTGCACAGGCATCGCGAGATTCCTCCGAGATGATGATCGTAAAGCGACGATAATACTGCGAAGCGAAGAATGGGATTCCCTCAGATCACTCGCGCCGTGGACGGTGTGCGTCGGCATACGTCGAGAAAGATCCGGGGTCCCTCGGCTACGCTCGGGATGACACAAAAAATGAGAGACACAAAAATCAGACACAAACAATGTGAGCGACTCCACAACGAAGCGAGCAACCCCAACGTGTCATCCCGAGCGCAGGCTGCCGTAGCCGAGGGACCCCGGATCTTTCTCGACGCTGGCATCCGCAACCCCAACCACGGCGCGAGCGAAATGCGCGGAGCACTATGCGAATGGGCCGCGATTTGAGGCGTCGAAGGAAATTTCCAGTAGCTTGCGCTCGGTGCGGATCGACTTTAGCGCGGCTTCGCGGGTTTGCTCGAATTCGCGCTCCAGCCATGGCGTGATTCGTTCGATGAGTTTTTCAGGAGAGTCGGCATCGCCGATCAAGGCTGTCGCGATGCGGAATCTTAGCGCGACCTTCTCGATTCCATCGGCGCGCTCGAAGCTCAACGTCAGCACTACCGAATCGGCGGTGCGCTCAAGCGGCGTGGCGCTCGCGATCGCGTAAATGCCGCGGCCGGTTCTCAACAAAGATCAGGCGGCGCGGGAGGAGCCGGTGCCCTTCTGTGTGCGGCCGGCGCCGCCTTCCCAAAAAAGTACGACCGGGCCTGCGATATAGATCGACGAATACGTGCCGGTGATGAATCCGATCAACAGGGTGAATGCCGACGGGCGCAGGATCGGGCCGCCGAACGCGAGCAGCGAGATCAGCACGGTGATCGCCGTGCCCGAGGTGAGGATTGTGCGCGACAGGGTCTCGTTGATCGCGCGATTCATGATTGACGCGATCGGCTCGCGCCGGCGCTTGGTCGAGTCCTCGCGAATCCGGTCCGACACGATGATCGTGTCATGCACCGAATAGCCGATGACCGTCAGCACCGCTGCCAGCGTCGTCAGATCGAACTGGTACTGCGAGATAACCAGCGCGCACATCACGACCAGCACGTCNNATAGTCGCGATGATAACCGCGGCGAACCCCTTGCGGCGCAGGTCGCTGCCGACCTTGGCGCCGACGCTCTCGACGCGCACCACCTTCGCGACGCCTGGCCCGTAGGTTTTGTCGAGCGCCTTCTCGATACTTGGCCCGATACCGCCGATGTTCCTGGCGGCCTGGAAGCGCGCGAGAAAAGATTGCCCCGCCTTGCCGAAGTCCTGGACGGTAACCTCGCCAAGGTCGAGCGGCTCGAGCGC
>PMOH01000396.1:0-4930 GCA_003161515.1 Deltaproteobacteria bacterium | reverse complement strand
AGGTTGATCGCGGTCGAGAGTGCGACGAAGAAATAACGCTTCCCGACGAAATCGAGATTGATGTCGGGACGAATCAGCTGTAAAGACATCGGCCCTGTTTAGCTTTTCGTTGTCATGCGCACAAGTACGGTCAGCTCGCGGCTGCGCGCTTGCGCGTAGTTCGGGTTGAGCGGCGCGGCGATTTGCCGCTGCTTTCCTTGGCCGGCGCGGCGGCGGCAGCGGTCGCGGCTGCCTGGAGCTTGGTGCATGCGGCGCACATGTTGTTCTGATTCGCGGGATCTTCGGTGAAGCCGTCGTCGAGCGAATGGCAGACCTTCATGCACGACGCGCAGATGAAGTAGATGCCCTCGATCGTTTTGTTGATGCGCTCGCGATTTAGAATTCTTCCGCGCAGCTTCTCGATCCGGATGCCGAGCAGCTCACCGTACTGGCGCTTGATTTTCCGCCGGCCGGCTTCGTCCTTGGGAAGGTCCGCATCTTCGTCCGACTCGTCCGCCATGTCGCCGAACGAGGCGTACTTGTCGCGCTTGGAAGTCTTGCTCTTGCGGGCTCTACCCATTTCAATGCCCCCTGCCGCGCACTAGCGCGTGCGCCCGACGAAGCCGCAGGCCTTCTCGCAGACGAGGTAAAAGCCCTTGCGCCCGAAGCCGGCGAACTTGGTCACCTTGCTTTCGGCGCCGCAACTGGGACAGATGTGTTTCTGCTGGAGGCCCGCGTTTTTCTCAGCGGTCTTTGCCTTTTTCTCTGCCATGACGTGAATCGCTCTCGAGTTGATTAACTTTGACGAAAAACGACCCGGCCATGGATGTTACCATCTGGCCGGGTGCATTCTCAAAGGTAAGTTCGCAGGGTTGGATAGTCAATAGGCCGTTCATGCGGGGAAGGGTAAATCACTTGATTGAATTTGAAACCCAACGTGGGTTTCATACTAAGTAAAGTGTACCTCGCCTTGTGTGTTGCCCGCGCGCGCGACGCATGCCAGCGTTGAATCATCTTGGACTCGCGCCTTAAAGAAAATGACGCCGTAATTTTTATCGATCGCAAGGGGCGGCGATACATGAAGATGCTGCGGGCGGGCAAGAAGCTGCTCATCCGCGGCGAGTTGCGCACCGACGATCTTTTTGGGGTCGAGGAAGGATCTCGGGTCAAGTTTTCGACTGGCGAGGCGTTCCTGGTGTTGCGGCCGACCTACGCCGACCTGATCCCGCATCTGCCGCGCGCGTCGCAGGTGATTTATCCCAAGGACACCGGGCCGCTGCTGATTTGGGGCGACGTGTTTCCGGGCGCGACTGTCATTGAAGGCGGCACCGGCGCGGGCGCGCTGACGATTGCGTTGCTGAGAGCGGTCGGGCCATTGGGGCGCGTGATTTCGTACGAGCTGCGCGAGGACTTCGCCGACGCGGCTCGGAAGAATGTGGCGGCATTTTTCGGCGACGCGCCCAACTGGACCGTCAAGGTGCGCGATCTCTACGCGGGCTTCGACGAGACCGGCGTCGATCGGATGTTCCTCGATCTTGCGGAGCCGGGGCGCGCGCTCGCGGTCGCCGCGGAGGCGCTCAGGCCCGGCGCTGTGCTGGTTTGCTATGTGCCGACCGCGATCCAGCTCAAGGACACGGTCGAGGCGATTCAGGCGCGCAGCGATTTCGGCGAGATCGAAAGCTTCGAGACGCTGCTGCGGCATTGGCAGGTTAAGGGGATGAGTGTGCGGCCGCATTTCAGGATGATCGCGCATTCGGCGTTTATCATCGTATCGCGCAAGCTGGTCGCCGCCGACGTGTCGCAGCCGCAGGAGCCATTCGTCGTTGCCGATTCTGGAGAGTCCGATTTAGACGAACCGCTCGATTGATTGCGTGATCACGCGGAGAAAATTCCTGGCAGGATCGGGCGCCGCGATCGCGCTCGCAAGTGTTCCGCGAATCGCACGCGCATCCGCGACTGCGCCGAAATTCGGCGGACCGACGCCGAACGCGAATTTCTATGTGACGTCGTACGCGCGGACGCCGTCGGTAGACGTCGATTCGTGGCGCTTCAGTATCAAAGGGATGGTCGAAAATTCGCTACAGTTTTCGTACGCCGACATTCGCAAGCTCCCGAAGATTGACCAGATGCTGACGCTCGAATGCATTTCGAATCCGCCCGACGGCACCGCGATCGGCAATGCGAAATGGACCGGAGTGCAACTGCGGCCGCTGCTGGAGGGCGCGCGGGTCAAGCGGGGCGCGAGGTTTGTCGCGATGCGCGGGGCGGACGGCTATCACACCGTCTTGCCGGTTGACGAATTGATGCGCGAGGAGAATTTTCTGCCGTATCTGATGAACGGCGAGCCGCTGCCGCCTGAGCATGGCTATCCGCTCCGGATTTTCATTCCGGGAAAGTACGGAATGAAGCAGCCGAAGTGGATCACCGAACTCGAATTCGCCGACCACGAAATTCCCGGCTACTGGGAGGTACGCGGATGGAGCGACGTGTGCTGGCGCAAGGTCAACTCGGGACTTTTTTCGCCGCGAGTCGAAGGCGGGTTGATGTCGATTTTCGATCGCAAGGCCAAGGTCACCGCGCCGTTGGACATTTACGGCTGGGCGCTCGCGGGACCATCGGGCATCAAGCGCGTCGAGGTGTCAGCGGACGACGGCGTCACGTGGCATAACGCGCAACTGGTCGAGAATAGCTCGGCGTATGTGTGGACGGTGTGGAAGTATCGCTTCGCGCCGCAAGCTGCGGGCGATTTCATGATGCGCGTCCGCGCCACCGATGGCAGTGGCGTAGCGCAGCCGGCGGTTGATCCGCAGACCGGGAGTGGGATGAGTGGGCAGGCGCGGATTGCATTGGAAGTGACGCGGGCAACCTAACCCCTAACCCCTTCCCGCGCGGGAAGGGGAACCAGAAATGGGGAAAATGCTTAGCGCAGGAGGGTGGCGGTCTGGAGGGCGCGCGCTATGGACATCGGGGCGGTTGCGGTGAAGCTGCCGCCGGACGCGGGATTGAACAGCTCTGCGCTTGCTAGGGCTTTGCCGTGTGCAACGGGATCGGTGGCGCCGATTCCGCCGGCGATCAGCACGCGATGCGGCTGCGGGCCGGTCGCTAGCAGCGTTGCTGTATGCCCTGCGCGCGCGGCGCTCATCGACTGATTGCATCGCAGCGTGTCGGTATTGAATCCGCCGACGCAGGTGAAATCGCCGGTGCTCGGATCGAAGGTCTCAGCTGAATTGCTGATCAGTCCTGATGCGCCCGACAGCAATCCACCCGTGACCGCAACCGTGCCGCTGAATCCGCCCGCCAGCAGGACGTTGCCGTCGTCAAGCAGCGTCGCAGTCTGCATCGAGCGCGGCTCGTTCATGAAGCTCGAGAGCAGCACGAATTCCTGCGAGGCGGGATCGTAAAGTTCGGCGCTGCTGTCTTTGAAGAAAAATCCGGAACCGCCGACGCCGCCAGCGATCAGCACCTTGCCGGCCGCCGGGCCGCTGGTGAACAGCGTCGCGGTATGCGCCGCGCGCTGATGGTCCATCGGGAAGGTCGCGGGAGTAAACGAGTTCGTTGCGGGATCGTAGATGTCGGCGGTGTTGGTGGTCTCGCCGGCAAGATTGTTCGCGCCGCCGGCTATCAGCACCTTGCCGCTGAGCAGCAGCGTCGCGGTCTGAAACATGCGCCGATCGCTCATCGTATTCGCGACCGTGACGAACTTGCGCGCGGCGGGGTCGTACAGTTCGGCGGTGTCGAGAATATTGTCGTGATTGTCGAGGCCGCCGGCTATCAGCACCTTGCCGTTATTCAACTCGGTTGCGGTGAAGCCCATCCGCGGCGTGCCCATCGCGGCGGTCGGTGAGAATACGCCGGTCGTCTCGTCGAACGATTCGGCGCTGCTCAAAATCTTGCCGTCGAGGTTGAGCGAAAAATTCTTGATCGTGGCGACGCCGCTGAAACCGCCGGCCAACAGCACCTGGGTCGGGGAGAGCGGTGCGGCCGAGATGCCCGCGCGACCTGACTCCATAATTCCAGTCAGCACAAATTGGCCCGATGACGGATTGAAAAATTCCGCGCTCGCGATGCTTCGATTCGACGCATCGACGCCGCCAGCAATCAACACGTCTCCGGGTGCTGCAATTGCCGGTTTGAGATTTTGCGCCGCGAGCCTGCGCGCGCTGGCGGCAGCCGAATCTTCCGCCGCAGATCCTTCATGCGACGACGACGTTTCGACAACTTCAGGATTGATGCATCCGCTGGCCGCGAGCAGACCGATCAATCCGGCCGCGCTCAGCGCGACGAAAGCAGTTCGCACCCATCGGGTGTTGCTGTGCAGATGCTCTTGCAAAGTCCTCGGCTCTTCCGAACTCGGCAGCAGTCAGTTGATGCCACCCGCATTCAAGGGCATCACGATCTATTATAGCGCGACCATTAGACGAGTCAGGATTGAAAAAGTTTCAATCGCGCTTCATCCGATTCAAAATTAATGGGAGAATATGCCCTTCAGGAATTTTCCGACTGCGCCAAAAACGTCTTGTGTCGTAGGATTCGATTGTGCGACCGGGGCCGGTGGCGTGTATCCGGACGACGGCGGCGTCATTCCGAATACTGGCGGCGCGGGCGCGCTCGCAAGGATTCCGCCGTGCAGCGGACACATCTGCGTCGGCGCCGTGCCGAGCAGGAATGGCAGCGGAAATTGCTTCGGACACGCGGGCGTCGCGAGGCCACCGGATTCAGGATCGATATTCGCCATCGTGATACCGCTCGGCTCGGGGAAGTCTTCCGGGTCCGCCGGCGCCGCATCCTGCATGAACTGAACCCACGCCGGCAGGGCCGCCTGCGCACCCGTCAGACCGAGGCTCTCGGGCTGATCGAAGCCGACCCACACGCCGCAAACGATCGCCGGCGTGTAGCCGATGAAATACGCGTCCTTGTAATCCTGCGTCGTGCCGGTCTTGCCCGCCGCCGG
>PMOH01000053.1:7118-11484 GCA_003161515.1 Deltaproteobacteria bacterium | reverse complement strand
CCGATGTCGGAAGTGCTGAAGTACGCGCCCGACCTACGCTCGATTACGTCTGGCCGCGGCTCGTTCGAGCAACATTTCTCGCATTACGAGGAGGCTCCAGCTCCAGTCGCCGAAAAAATAATCAAGGAGACGCTCGCGGCGCGCGAGGCTGCCGGCGCCAAATCGCACGCCCACGCGCACGCGTAACGCCGCGAGTGGGGCAGGGCGCGCTTGTATTGCGACGCGCGCCCGTCTTGTACAATCGGGCCTGAGCATGCACTGCGATGGCGCCGATAGGAAAAACCCTGGTCTTCGCCGGTATCGCGATCACCTTCGTGGGCCTGCTGCTGTGGGGTTTCTCGTCGGTTCCACTGGATCGGGAAGCTGCCAAGCGACATCTATATACGCCGCGGCAACTTCACTTTCTATTCATCGGCACCTACATCTTAATCAGCATCATTGCGACAATATTTTTCTCGCTCATGAGGCGTTGACGATTTGGCCGCGCAAAAGAACGTAAGCCCGCATCGGCTTGCAGAGCGCAAGCGGCGTCGTCGCGAACTGATCGCGGTCGGCGTAGCCGGCGCGGTTTTAGTCGCATTCGTATTCGCGCAAACCGAGCTGCCGCCGCTCACGCGTCATACCTCGCTGGTCTCCAATCTCGCCGTCATCTCGCTCTTCAACCTGAGCTTCCTGCTGCTCGGCTTGATGCTGTTCCTGGTCGGACGCAACCTCGCCAAGGTCATCTTCGAGCGTCGCCGCGGACTCATCGGCTCGAAATTCCAGGTGCGGCTGGTCTCAGGCTTCATCGCGGTCGCACTCATCCCCAGCGCGTTCCTGCTTTACGTGTCGGGCGTCTTCCTGCACGCCGACATCAACAGCTGGTTCAATCCTGAGTACGAGCAGATTCTCAATGACTCGCTCGAAATCGCGAAGACCTACTACCTGAACTCGGCCAACAACGCGTCGCATTTCGCGCGCGTGCTGGCCGAAGAGATCTCGGCGCAGGGCCTGCTCGCGCCGGGTAAGCGCGACGACCTCAAAAAGTTCATCGCCAAGCGCCAGCAGGAGTACAACCTCGGCACCATCGAGGTCTTCTCCACCGATCGCAAATTACTGCTGCTCGACCTCAGCCCCAAGACGCCCACCGGCATCGGCGCGTCGCCCGATTCGCCGATCATCTCGCAAACCCTGAAGGGACAGGCGCTCACGCGCACCGACCGCCTCGGCAACGCCGACGTGATCCGCGGCTCCGCGCCGATTTACGTCTCCAGCGACACCGACAACGTGCTCGGCGCCGTGCTGGTCGATTATTACCTGCCGCAAAGCCTCGCGACCCGCGCGACCAACATCTCGCGCGTCTCCGAGGACTACTTCCAGCTCCGAATTCTGCGCCAGCCGATCATGAACAGCTATCTGATCACGCTGGTGCTGATCGGGCTGGTGGTGGTCACGCTCGCGAGCTGGTTCGGAATTTTTCTCTCGCGTGGAATCACCGGTCCGATCAAATTGCTTGCACGCGGGACGCAGGCGATCGCCGCCGGCGATCTCAATTTCCGCATCCCCGCCGTCGGCGACGACGAAATAGGGCAGCTCGTCGATTCCTTCAACCAGATGACCGCCGATCTGCGCTCGTCGGCCGCCGAACTTGAGCGCCGCCGCCAGTATACCGAGACCTTGCTGCGCAACGTGTCGGCCGGCGTGGTCGGACTCGATCACGACGGCGTCGTCACCACGATTAATCCATGCGCCGAGCGCCTGCTCGATCTCAGCGCCGCCGACGTCATCGGCCGCAACTACCAGGGCGCGTTCCCGGTCGCGCTCGCCCGCGTGCTCGACGACGTGTTCGCTTTCGCGACGCGTCCGCGCGAAGCTCGCTCGACCGTCAAGCTCGAAGTCGCAGGCAGCGAGACGGAACTGATGATGACCGCGAGTCCGCTCGGCGACACGCCCGGCGAACCGGCCGGCACCGTGCTGTTCTTCGAGGACGTCAGCCAGATCGCGAAAGTCGAGCGCATGGAAGCATGGCGCGAAGTCGCTCGCCGCATCGCGCACGAGATAAAAAATCCCCTGACCCCGATCCAACTCTCGGCTGAGCGCCTTCGCCGTCAGCTTGGCGCGCGCCCGGGAATCGAGTCGGCGCTGGTCGAAGAATGCACCAAGACCATCATCGGCGAGGTCGAGGATCTCAAGCGTCTCGTCAATGAGTTCTCGGCCTTCGCGCGGATGCCGCATCTGAATCCCGTCCCCGGCGACATCAACGCGCTGGCTGGCGAGACCGTCGCGAATTTTCGCGAGGCTCATCCCAACGTCGAGTTTGTGCTCGCGCTCGATCCCGCGATTCCGCTTATTCCGATCGATCGCGACGCGATGAAGCGCGCGCTCGTCAACCTGCTCGACAACGCCGTCGCTGCCGTGACCGCCATCAATCACAACGGCGCTGGCCCGCAGATCGAGGTCCGCAGTCACCGCCTTTCCGACAACTCGCTGGTGACCCTCGAGGTCGCCGACAATGGCCCCGGCATCGACCCGCGCCTTCGCACGCGCATCTTCGAGCCGTACTATTCCGGCCGAAAGGGCGGCACCGGCCTCGGCCTCGCGATCGTTTCAGCGGTCGTCACCGACCATCACGGCTTCGTCCGCGTGACCGACAACCGCCCGCGCGGAAGTAGATTTGTGCTCGAATTTCCTGTTAAAATGCAAGTATTCGCAAAGGCAACCGGCTGATGCGACCCTCACCGCGTTTCAACAGGAGCGCGCTTCCCGGAGAAAATCTAACGTGAATGAGACCGTGTTGGTGGTGGATGATGAGGAGCGGATTCGGTCGTCGTTGCGTGGAATTTTAAGCGACGAAGGCTTTCGCGTGGTCGATACCGGCAACGCGCCCGGCGTGATGGACCTCATCGCGCGCGAGAGTCCCGCGATCGTTCTGCTCGACGTCTGGATGCCTGAAATGGACGGCATCGAGTTGCTGCGGCGTATCAAATCCGAGCAGCCCCGCGTCCCGGTGATCATGATCTCGGGCCACGCCAACATCCAGAGCGCGGTCGCTGCGACCAAACTTGGCGCCGCCGATTTTATTCAGAAACCATTTTCAGTCAGTGGATTGCTCGCGTCGATCGCACGCGCGCTCGAAGGCGATTCCGCCGGCCCCGATCGGTCCAGCGCGCGCGGGATGAGCGCCGAGGTCCGCGCCGCCGGCCGCGAGGCAATCCGCGCCGGTGCGATTCCGCAACGAACCGTCGCGCGCTCGATCGTGATGGGCGGGCAGGGGCTTCACACCGGCCTCAAGACCGGCGTCATCCTTCATCCCGCACCCGCGGGATTCGGAATCGTATTCACCTCGCTCGCCGACGAAACCGCGATTCCAGTTCGCTTCGAGAACGTGACCGACACCGGCTACAACACCACGCTCACCAGCGGCAGCCGCTCGGTCCGCACCGTCGAACATCTGCTGTCGGTCCTGCACGCGTTCGGCATCACCAATCTCCTCATCAAGACTGACGACGAAGTGCCGGCGCTCGACGGCTCCGCGCTCGAGTTCTGCAAGCAGCTGTCCGAAGCCGGACTCACCGAGCAGGACGCCACCGTCGAACCGATCAACCTCAAGCACAAGATCGTGATCGGCGAGGAAGGCGAGGGCCTCGAGTTCATAAAGGTCGAGCCCGCCGATCATCTTATCATCGACTACACACTCGACTACCCAAAGCCGATCGGCATCCAGCGGATGCACTTCGAGCTCACTTCCTCCGGCGCCTACACGCGCGAAATAGCACCGGCGCGAACCTTCGGCTTCGTCTGGGAGTTCCGCAAACTCGCACAGCTAGGCCTCGGCAGTGGCGCCCGCATCGACAACGCAATCCTCGTCGACGACGAAAAAGTCGTTAACACAACGCTGCGCTTCCCCGACGAATTTGCGCGCCACAAAGTCCTGGACCTTATAGGCGACCTCTACCTGCTAGGTCGCCCGCTGCACGCACACGTAACCGCCTCAAAAACCGGCCACTCCGACAACTTAGCCCTAGTGAAGGCAATCCACGCCTCCCTCTCCCAATAATTCCGGTTCCCCTTCCTGCACGGGAAGGGGTTACTCTCTGCAATCCGGTCCCCCTTCCCGCTCGGGAAGGGGTTAGGGGTTAGGTTCTTAGGCTGCAAGCGCTAGTCTGCTAACCATGGACGTAAAAAACAAAGTAGCCCTCATAACCGGCGCAGGCCGCCGCATCGGCCGCGCAATCGCGCTGGACCTAGCCGCTCACGGCATATCAATAGCAGTCCACTACCACACCTCGCACGCCGAAGCAGACGCAGTAGCGAAGGAGATAACTGCCCGCGGCGCAAAGGCGCAAACCTTCCGCGCCAACCTCGAGCACGTCGCCGAAATCGAGCA
>PMOH01000053.1:1504-7075 GCA_003161515.1 Deltaproteobacteria bacterium | reverse complement strand
ATCCGCCCCTACAAGGACTACCTTCCATACTCAGTCTCAAAGAGCGGCTTAATAGGACTCACAAAGGCGCTAGCCAAAGAACTGGCCCCCGAAGTCCAGGTCAACTGCATAGCACTAGGGATGGTAATTCCCCCCGAGACCTACACCGAAGACGAAGTAGATCGCATGGTAAGTCGCACGCTGACCAAAAAAATGGGCGCGCCCGAAGACGTAGCCCGCGCCGTACTGTTCTTCTGCGAGACCGATTTCGCGACGGGCGCCGTCCTAAGTCTCGAAGGCGGCCGCCTTCTGGTCTGAGCGAGCGAGCCTTTGCGGTGGAATCGCAGAACCCTCACGGCTGGCCGCCGTCGCGGCCAGCCGCCTCTCCCGTAAAGTAACGGGCGAGGTAAGAGTCGGACGCCTCCGCCCCAAAAAAGTTCTAACAGGTGCGAAGCACCGCATCTTTTCTTATACTAAGGTGCAGGGCTTAGCCCTGCCGAAGGAAGCGTGAAACCCACCGCGGGTTTCACATTAAATGACGTGACTTACTCCCCGCCTTTGGCGGGCTCCCCCGGCGCCTTCTTGAACTCGATCCTCGACCCTTTCGCGATCTTCTTGAGCAACGCCTTCACCACCGCGTCCTCATTCTCATCGAGGATGAACATCGCGATCTTCGCCTTCACCTCCGGCAGCGGCGAGATCGTCTCCCCTCGCCGTGCGACCACCTTGATAAAGCTGAAGCCTAGGTTCGACTGGACGATCTGCGTCAGCTGCCCGACCGGCGTCGCGAACACCACCTTGTCCACCACCGGCGGCAACTGCCCGGGCCGAAAGTAGCCGAGGTCGCCGCCCTTCGCNNGCCAGCTGCACCTCGCCGGGATCCTTCACGAACAAGTCGCGATGCTCCTCATAGTACTTCTGAATCTGTGCGTCGGTAGGTTGCACATGATGCGTCCGGAATTCGTCGTCGAGCATCTTCTCGATCATCATCGACCCGCGCACCGCGTTCATCAGTTGCGCATCCGGCGCGCCGGTCTGCGGCGTAGTCTGTCCGCCCGCGCCTCCAATCTGGAACTCACGTGCGCGCTGCGCCACTTCGGCGTCGGAAATCGTGATCTTGCGTTTCGCCGCTTCCTGCAGCAGCAATTGCCGGTTGATTAAATTCTCACTCGCATCGCGAAACACCGCCTTCGATTCTTCGGTGCTGGTCGCGTTGATCATCTGCGCTTCGGTCTTCGCATAGTCGGTGATTTCCGCCGCCGTAATCGGCGCGCCGTTCACCGTCACCACCACCGGGTCTTTCGGATCGGGCTTGACCAGCGGAATGATACCGAGGAAGCGCTGCTGCCAATTAAGCCCCGACTCACCGAGTTGCGCGCGCACCGGATAAGCGGTTGCAACTGCCGCGACAATCGCGACAATCAGACAAGCAATCGGCTTCAGACTTATGCGCATCAATTCAAAACCCCCAATAACTCGCGGCTTGCGGCAAGGTCCACGATGAATCCACGGCGTACTATCGGCTGGGCCCCGGCGTCAAGGCAATCTGGAGATTCGCGATGGCGCAATTGCGCACGGTGAGCATGGTCTTCGCGATAATCGCGAGCGTGGTCGCGCTGGTCGCCGGCTTCATCCTGTTCTTCGTAATCGAGCCGCCATTTCTCGCCTCGATTTTCCTGGCCTCCGCCTCAATCGCCATCGGATGCTTCATCCTCACCGGCATCGCCGCCTACTTCACCTCATAGTCCACGCCTACCTTCCCGCGATTGTTCCCCTTCCCTCGAGGGCCCGAAAACAGGGGTTAGGGGTTAGGTTCCCGCGGCACCATCGCCACACCATACTTCGTCACACACGGCGGCCCCGGCGCAAAGTAATGCGCCATCTCTGTCGTCTCGCCCCGCATAAAAATCAAACTCGACGACCGCGTCCCATAGTTCTCGAGATGCAAACACAGCGCGTTGGGCCGTCCCGATCGCGCGTCAAGCTGCGTATTATGATCCGCCAGCAGCGCCCCGAGCGCCGCCCGCTGCCCAATCGGATCGCGCTGAAAATCCTGGCGTTCCCCAAGCGCCGCAAACTTTCCGTACGACGCGCTGATCTTCGGACACTCGAAATCATTCAGATCGAGATTTGACAGTAGATGGAGTCCCGGCTTGATCTCGACCACCTCGATCGACGCCCCGCGATTGTACGCAACGAACGCTTCAGTCCGCGACACGATCAACAAATTGAACGGATTGTAATCCGACCCGCGCTCGTGCGCGGCGAACTCCGCCGCCTCGCGCGCAGTCCGCCGCCGCAGGGCATCGAGGCATAGCAGCCCGCGCGATCGCGCATCCGGATTGCCGCCATTCTCAGCCCGCCGATTCAGCAGCCCCGCGACGATCCCATTTTCACTAATCCCCAGCCAGGTCCCGCCGGCTTTAAGATCCTTCCCCCCGACAACATGCGGATCCTCCAGCAAAGTGACCGGATCAACCGCGGGCCGCTCGAGAAACTCATCCCGATTAGCCGCAATCACAACTGGACAATCGCCAGTAACCCGAAAATAAATCGCCAGCGTACACATCAATACAAAATTGGCAGCCAATAAGGTATCCGCACAAGCCCCATCGTTCATTGCGATTGTTCCCCTTCCCTCGAGGGAAGGGGTTAGGGTTAGGTTGCCCTTATCCCTTGCTGTATACTGATGTATACCTCACAATACAAACATGTCCGATGTAATGACGATCCGAGTCGACCACAAGACCAAAACCCGCCTCGAAAAACTCGCCAAGGCGATGGACCGCACCAACTCGTACGTCGCCGCCGAAGCGATCCGCGCCTTCGTCGAACTCAACGAATGGCAAATCGCCGAGATCAAATCCGCCCTGAAGGAAGCCGACGCCGGCGACTTCGCCACTGAAAAAGAAGTCCAGACGGTGGTGAAGAAGTGGAGCCGCCGTGCACGTAAGATGGCTTAAACGCGCGCTGAAAAATCTCGACGATGAAGCCGAGTACATCGCACGCGACAACCCGCAAGCCGCGGCGCGAATAGTGGAACGAATCGCGGCCAGCATCGATCGACTAGCCACCCATCCAGCCTCGGGCCGTCCCGGTCGCGTCCCTGGCACTCGCGAGCTGGTGATAAGCGGGACGCCATACGTCGTTCCCTATCGCGTGCGCGACGAGACCGTCCAAATCCTGCGCGTGTTCCACGCCGCCAGAAAATGGCCAGAGAAGTTCTGAACGCCACTATTCGTGTTTCGTTCTCCTGAACTAATCGACGTTTCACGTGAACATTTTTGCGAATTCCTCAACTCCCGCGCACCTAATTCGACCACTCGACCTTCAAATGACCGCCATTGCGTGCGCGCGATCCTCAAACCTTCGAGTTTGATAGAATCGTTCCGTGTTCGCATCTGAGCGATTCGACGTGATCGTCATCGGCGCCGGCGTCGTCGGCAGTTCAGTCGCGATGGGCCTCGCCGAGCGCTCCCTCAAGACGCTCGCCGTCGATATCGATCTGAGCGGACGCCTCAGCTCCAGCGAAAAAAACGCGGGCGGCGTGCGCGCCACATGGTGGCAGCGCGTCAACATCGCGTTATGCCGCGCGTCGATCGAATATTACCAGCGCGTGCGCGACGAGGTCGGCTTCCGCCAGAAGGGCTACCTCTGGCTCTACGACAAGGACACGTTCGCAGGTGCGCTCGAGCATATCCCGCTCCAGCGCGAACTCGGCCATCAAATCGAAGCGCTGACACCCGCCGACGTGAATCGCCGGGTGCCCGAAATCGACAAGCTCGACGGGATTGCCGGCGCGACCTTCTCCTCCGCCGACGGACTCATCAACCCGAACCTGCTCAAGGAACACTATCGCGCCCGCGCGCTGAAACTCGGCGCTCAGTTTCTCGATCGCACCTACGTCGTCGCCATCGATGCGACCGCCACAAACGTCCGCCTTCAATGCTGGCAGTCGGACGAGCCGCACACCGACGAAGGCCTCGTCCGCATGATGACCCAGGANNATCGTAATCGCCGGCGGCGCATGGTCACCAACCGCGATGAAGCTGCTGAAGCTCCGCAACTGGACGCAGCCGATTCGCCGCCAGGTCTGCATCGTGGACAATCGCGAGACCAACTTCGCGAACTACGGCATGATCGTGGACACCTCGGGCGTGTACTTCCACAACGAGGGCCCGCACATCCTCGCCGGCTACTCGCCGCCCGACGAACCCCCGGGCTATCACTTCAACTACGACGGCGAGCCATTCTTCCTGAACGAAATCTGGCCGCGGATGTACGCGCGCATGTCCGCGATGGAACGTCTGCGCCACGTCACCGGATGGGCCGGACTGTACGAAGTCAGTCCCGACCGCAGCGCAATCGTCGGCCGCGCGGACCCAACCAAACGCATTTACGAAGCGCACTCATTCAGCGGCCGCGGCGTGATGCAATCCTACGGCGCCGGCCAAGCCCTAGCCGACCTGATAGCCAACGGCAAATACTCTACCTTCGACGCGACCGCACTATCCCGCGCCCGCTTCGACCGCAACGAACAAGTCCGGGAAGAACTCCACATCTGAGCCAAAACAGTTCTAACAGGCGCGAAGCACCGCATCTTTTCTTGATACTAAGGTGCAGGGCTTAGCCCTGCCGAAGGAAGTGTGAACCCCACCGCGGGTTTCACATTAGATTCCAGTGGGTTTCCTCCCCTTAACCTGCCGTGATATTTAATCTATTCCGCGCGGGGCTTGCCCCTTCGGTTCCGCAGCAGAGGAGCATTGATGTTTTCATCGATCGAGGACGTAGTCGAGCGATTCGCCAAGAACAACTACATCGCCAGCCGGCGAATCGCGACTGTCATCTACCTGGCGAGCGAGATGCGCAAGCCCATCCTGGTCGAAGGACCTGCCGGCGTCGGCAAGACCGACCTCGCCAAGGTTCTCGCCGCGTCGCTCGGCTTCGACATGATTCGCCTCCAGTGTTACGAGGGCCTCGACGAGGGCAAGGCGCTCTACGAATGGGAGTACGCCAAGCAGCTGCTCTACACGCAAATCCTCAAGGACAAAATCAGCGAAGTGCTGGTCGGCGCCAAGGGCCTGACCGAGGCTGTCGATCGCATTGCCGCGCAGGACGAAGTATTTTTCTCCGAGCGGTTCGTGCTGCCGCGCCCGCTGCTCAAGGCTATCTCGAGCCCGGAGCCGTCGGTGCTGCTGATCGACGAGATCGACAAGGCCGACGCCGAGTTCGAAGCGTTTCTGCTCGAGCTGCTGTCGGACTTCCAGGTCACTGTTCCCGAGTTGGGAACGCTCAAGGCCAAGCACATTCCGCTGGTCGTGCTGACCTCGAACAACGCGCGCGAAATGTCCGACGCGCTGAAGCGTCGATGCCTGCATCTCTACATCGACTTTCCCGATCGCGCGCAGGAACTTGCGATCGTCAAGCTCAAGGTGCCCGAGGCCGCCGTCAAGCTGGCCGAGGAAGTCGTCACCGTCGTGCAATCGCTGCGCAAACTCGACCTGAAGAAGACGCCGGGCATCAGCGAGACCCTCGATTGGGTCAAGGCGCTGACGCTGCTCAACGTGAACAGCCTCGACCAGGAACTCGTGA
>PMOH01000053.1:0-1498 GCA_003161515.1 Deltaproteobacteria bacterium | reverse complement strand
CGTCGCGGCACCGAAGCCGGCAGCGACAAGGATCTTCTAAACTGATCACCGAACGGCTTGAACTGGTAGTGGAGTAGGGCACCGCGACACCATGCAGGAAAAACTCGTCGAATTTGCGAACCTCCTGCGCGAGAACGGCGTGCGCGTCTCGCTGGCGGAGACGCTCGACGCATTCAACGCCTCCGAAGTCACCGGCCTTGCCGAGCGCGACGCGTTCCGCGCGGCGTTGCGCGCCACGATGGTCAAGCGGGCCAGCGAATTGCCCGTCTTCGAAGAGCTGTTCGACATCTATTTCTCCGGCCTCGGCGAGATCATCAAGCAGGCGAGCCAGGCCGTGCAGAACGCGCTCTCGATGTCCGATCAGGAATTTCAAAAGTTCCTGGACGAAGTCGAGAAGATGCTCAAGAAAGAGGGCAAGAATCTTTCCGAGCTCGCCAAGCAGCTCTTGCAGAACAACTCGGGCGAGATGGAGCGGAAGATCCGCGAGGCCTCGCGCGCCGTCAAGCTGCAAGGTATCGAGCGCACTATCGAGGAAAATTATTTCGCGCGCGCGCTCGCGCGTCAGCTCGGTCTCGACAAAATCGAAGCCGAGATCAAGGAACTACGCGAGCAGCTCGAGAAGATGGACATCGGCTCCGAGCTCAAAGCCAAGATGGAAGAGTACCTCGAGCGCCGGCTCAAGGCGCTCGACGATATCATCCGTCGCTACGTCCGGATGGAGCGCGAGAAGCGCGATATCAAGCAGAAGGAAGATCAGCGCCTCAACCAGATCGGCGAGAAAAGTTTCTACTACCTGACCGAAGATGAGCTCAAGAAAATGAACGAGGCGGTGACGCGCCTCGCGCAGCGCCTGAAGAACGTGATCACGGTGCGGCGCAAGCGCTCCAAGAAGGGCCGCTTCGACATCAAGCGCACGCTGCGCCAGAACCTGGCGTACGGCGGTGTCCCGTTCAAGCTGCGCTTCGAGAAGCGCAAGAAAGAGAAGCCGCAGGTCGTGATCCTGTGTGACGTTTCCGATTCGGTCCGCAACGCGTCGCGCTTCATGCTGCAGTTCGTGTACTCGCTGCAGGATCTCTACTCGCGCGTGCGCAGTTTTATTTTCGTCGCCGACATCGGCGAGGTGACCGAATGCTTCCGCAACAACGACGCCAAGGAAGCGCTCGACGTCGCGCTCAAGGGCGATATCATCAATGTGTATGCTCACTCGAATTTCGGCTACGCCTTCCGCAACTTTGTCACCGACCATCTCGGGGCGGTGAACAAGCGCACGACCGTGATCGTGCTCGGCGACGCGCGCAACAACTACAATCTTCCGCACGATTGGTGCTTGCGTGAAATCCGCCAGCGCGCGAAAAGAGTGATCTGGTTAAATCCTGAAAGCCGCAACACGTGGGGCTTCGGCGACAGCGAGATGGATCGCTACGCCCCGCACTGCGACCTGGTGGAAGAGTGCCGCAATCTCAACCAGCTTTACCGCGTGGTCGATCGCTTGGTCGCA
>PMOH01000220.1 GCA_003161515.1 Deltaproteobacteria bacterium | reverse complement strand
CGCGAAATGCCCGCCCTTCGGCATCACCGTCCAGCGCCGTACATTATATACGCGCTCGGCCCAATGCCGCGGCGGACGCACCAACTCGCCTGGAAACAGCGCGATCGCCGTGGGCGCTTCGATTCGCGTGCCGGGCTTGAGCCGCCACGGATGGTGCCGCGCTTCGTAGTACAGCCGCGTCGAGGAATTAATCGTCTGCGTGATCCAATAGATCATCACGTTGGTCAGGATTTGATCGCGGGTGAAACTCTTCTCGACGTCGCCGTGACAATCGCTCCAGGTGCGGAACTTCTCGACGATCCACGCCAGCAGCCCGGCCGGCGAGTCGTTTAGTCCGTACGCCAGCGTCTGCGGCTTCGTCCCCTGGATCCACTGGTAGCCGGTCTCCGCGGTACGGAACTTCTCCAGGTCGCCGAGGAACACTTTTTCCTCGGGTGTCAGCTCCGGCGCGCTGCGTCCTTCGGCCGGCCCAATCGCGATCATGTTGATATGGATGCCGAAGACGCTGTCGGCGTGCACTTCGCCGATTCGCGACGTGATCGCCGCGCCCCAGTCACCGCCCTGCACCGCATAGCGCTTGTAGCCCAGCGTCTCCGTCATCAGCTTGTGAAACAGCTCCGCCATCGCCTGTATATTCATCGCGCGAGCGCACGGATGATCCGAAAATCCGTAGCCCGGCAACGACGGCGCGATCACCGTGAACGAGTCTTTCGCATCGCCTCCGTGCGCGGCCGGATCGGTGAGCATCGGGATGATTTGCATGAACTCGTAAATCGATCCCGGCCATCCGTGAATCAGCAGTAGCGGTTTCGGATTCGGCCCTTTGCCTTTTTCGTGGATGAAATGAATTCCGAGCCCATCGACGTTCGCCTTGAATTGCGCGAAGCGATTGATCTCGCGTTCATTCGCGCGCCAGTCGTACTTGGTCCGCCAGTATTCTACCAACTCCTTCAGGTAGGCGAGGTTGGTGCCGTACTCCCAGCCAGTATCGGGAACCTCGTCGGGAAAACGCGTGCTGCTGAGTCGCGCGCGCAAGTCGGCCAGCACTTCCACAGGAACCTCGACGCGAAACGGTTCAATTTTTTCAGCCATAGGAACCTCTGGGGAGATACGCTCAAGTGCTATCGGGAAAAGGGTTTAAGCGTCAACCGCAGCGTCGCAACTGGCGTCCAGCCGGAGATTTGTGCGATACGCTGATGCGGTGAACGAACCTTTAGTCGCGCGATGGCAGGATTGGGAGCGCAAGGGAATCGAGCATCTTGTTCTCCGCGAGGGCGCGCGCGATGTAGTGGTCGAGTCGATGGTCGTGGGAGCGGCGGACGGCGCACCTTTCGCGCTTCAGTATCGAATTCGATGCGATAAGTCGTGGCGGGTGAGAAACGCTGCGATCGCGATGGTCGGGGAAAATCGCAAGATCGAAATCGCCGGCGATGGCAACGGCAATTGGACCGACGCGTCGGGAAAGCGGCTGCCGAAGCTTAACGGCGCGATCGACATCGATCTCTCGGCGACGCCGTTCACCAACACTTTCCCTATTCGAAGGCTGAAGCTCAGGGCCGGCCAATCTGCCGAGATCGTCACCGTCTATATTCTCGTTCCCGCGCTCACGCTGATGACTGATCCGCAACGCTACACATGCATCGAGCCGCGCAAACGGTATCGCTACGAATCGATCGACAGCGATTTCACGCGCGAGATCGAAGTCGATAGCCGCGGGCTGGTGGTGACGTATCCCGGACTGTTCCGCAGACTGATGTAGCGCGGGCGCGCGTTACTTTTTCGCGAGCGCTTCCTTGGCCAACTCGCTCGCGGTCTTGCCGTCGAGGCTTGCGCCGAACTTGTCCCGCAGCGCCTTCATGATCGGGCCCATCTGCGACGCGCCCGCCGCAATCGCCGCTGCGATTTCCGCACGCACTTCGTCGGCCGAGGTGGCCGCGGGCAGATATGACTCGAGGATCTTCGCTTCGGTCTCATTCTGATCGATCAGATCCTGGCGCGCGGCTTTGCGCGCGAATTCCAGCGACTCTTCGCGCTTGGCCCGCTCGCGTTTGATTATCTGCAGGATCTCGGCGTCGTTCGGATCGCGGCGAACGTCTTTTTCCAGGCGCGAGATCTCCGACAACACCCCGCGCAGCGCCATCATGCGCAACTTGTCGCCGCTCTTCATCGCGGCTTTGAGGTCGTCCTGTATTTTATTCTTCACAAACTGAAAAATTTATTTCGCGGCTGCTGCGGTGCCGGTGGCGTCGACGTCTTCCCACTTCGGCTGCTCGACTTCGGTCCATTTGCTGCCGTCGAGCCGGTAGTTGAAGACCAGGATCTTCTGCTTGCCAGTCGGCTTGCCCTTGCCCTCGCCGCTCTTGGACGGCGTGTATTCGGCCGCCTGCAGCTTGGCGATCACCGTCCAGCGGCCGCCCTTCATCGTAGGCAGGTACAGGAACTTTGCGTGCTCGAGATCAACGTAGGTTTTGCCCGACGATTTCTTTTCGCTCTCGTCGCTGACAAAGCTGTCGGACTCGCTAGCGATAGTGTCGCTCAGCTGTTGCGCCGCCGCTTTGGGAATCGGATTCTCTTTCGCGGGACCCGAAGCGCTCGGACCGGCCGGACCGCTATTGTTGTAGAGATCTTTTTTGACTTCGATCGCGCGCGCGCTGACCGGCGCAAGAATCGCCCCAGCAATTATCAGCCCCGCCGCCACCAGAGTAGTACATGCCTTAGTAGCCATCTTTCCTACCCTCCTCGGATGGGGCTTATATCACGGCTGGTCGAGATAAGCACGACGGGGGCGGCGGGCTCAGTGGACGGCATTGGCCTCGAGCAAAGCGAACCGGATCGGCACCAGGACCCAGCTTTCGACCGCGATCCCGCCGTGGCGGGCCGGCACAAAACGCCATCGCGATCGGACCGTCTCCAGCGCGGCGTCGTCGAGCGAATCGAACCCGGAAGAATCCGAAATCTCGGCGCGTTCGACAGAGCCGTCGGCGCCGACCAGAACCCTGACCGTCACGGTACCCTGCTGCGCGCGTCGTCGCGCGATTGCGGGATAGACGGGCGGCGGATTGCTGGCGTAGTCGGCGTGGGCAACGGAAACGGAATTGGGGTCGTCGCCGGCGCCGCCAATGGCGACGCCGGGCGACCCCGCCCCACCACGGGTTGTGCCGCCGTCGGAACCGACGGCGGCGGGACGAGCATTGGACGCGTCGCCATGCGACGCGGCTGAATCTTCATGCGCCGGAACGGCCGGTCGCGCGAGCGCGACCGGGCGTGTCGGCGCGATGCTGGCGACTTCGGACGCGTCGTCGTCGATTCGGCGACGACGCGGCTTGCGCGCCGCCTGCGGCGGCGCGGAGTGCTGCGCCGCCGGCGTCACGCCGGCGGCAGTGTCGCTCGCGGCGTGCGTCGCGGGCGCAGCAGACGCGGCGTCGCCGCGTCCGCGGGCGCCGTCGGCGCCCTCGACCAGGTACGCCAGCACCCACTCGTTATGCCCTCGCGCCAGCGGCGATGCGAAGCACATGATCAACCCAA
>PMOH01000449.1 GCA_003161515.1 Deltaproteobacteria bacterium | reverse complement strand
CGGCGCGCAATCGATCGCGCTAACCGACGTCGAATTTCACCGGGCGCTGTTCATGCCCGATGGCGCAAGCATCACGATTCAAATAATCGTCGCGCGAGATGCAGACGGAGCAGCGTCGTTTCAAATTCACAGTTCTTCTGCGGGAACCGGGTCGTCCGCTAAGTCTTGGATTCTGCACGCGTCGGGCAAAGTCTCAATTCGACCGGTTTCTGGATCAGCTCCTGTCATAGAAGAAGAGTCGCTCGCCGATATTCAGCTTCGAAGCTCGGAGAAGGTCTCAGGGCCTGACTACTATCGACAGCTTAGTGCGAACGCGATCCAGTATGGAGCTTTTTTTCAAAGCATCACTCAGTTGTGGCTCGACGGCAAGAGCGTGCTGGGTGAGCTGCAAATTTCGACCGATAAGGATAATGACTTCTGCACCTATCAGCTTCATCCAGCGGTCCTCGACGGCTGCTTACAGGTCCTGGGAGCTGCGGTAGCGACAGAAGCAAGTCGAATCGGAAGAGAAGGGACCTACATTCCAACGCGCATCGGTCAGATCCGCATCCTTAGCCGTCCCGGCGCACACCTATGGTGCCGCGCGCGCATCGTCGACGACTATGCTGGCGGGATCGTCGGAGAAGTAAGACTCCAGGATGATGGCGGAAAGGTAGCGGTCGAACTCGAAGGAGTACACTTCGAATCGCTGGACCTAGGTCTCAAAGAAAACCTCGATGACTGGCTCTATGAACTCAAGTGGCAGCCGAAAGAACGCGCCTCAGTAGACATAACCGCGTCGAGTCCTGGAAGCTGGCTTATCTTTGCCGATAGCAGCGGCGTCGGAGAGTCGTTGCGGCAAATTTTGGAAGCTAAGGGAGAAACGTGCATCCTCGTTTCGCACGGTAAGACCTACGAGCGCACTGATAGCACGCACGTTTGCATTCGGTCGGACCAACCCGAGGATATCCGGCGGTTGTTCGAGAGTGTCGCGGATTCCGATCAACCTGCATGTCGTGGAATCGTCCATCTGTGGAGTCTCGATGCCTCCCTTCCCGAAGATGCCAGCGCGGCCTCGATGGAAGCGGCGCAGACTCTCGGTTGCGTCAGTGCTTTGCACGTGGTGCAGGAGATGGCGGGCGCCCGATGGCTCGAGCAGCCTCGGCTTTGGCTGGTTACTCGAGGAGCACAGGCAACCGGCGATGATTCTCCGCCCGTCGATGTCGTTCAAGCGCCTATCTGGGGACTAGGTCGAGTTATCGCACAGGAGCATCCCGCATTTTGGGGAGGACTGGTGGACCTCGAACCCAAGTCTTCTGCAGGCGATGGCGCGGCCCGTCAGTTATGGGAGGAAATCTCCACTCCCGACGGTGAGAATCAGATTGCGCTTCGCAACGGGCAGCGGATGGTGGCGCGATTGGCTCGAAGACACGAAGCCAGCGCACGCGAGACTCCGCTGCGATGGCGTCCTGACGGCAGCTATCTGATAACCGGAGGCCTTGGCGACCTCGGCCTGAAGGTCGCGCGCTGGATGGTGTCGCAAGGTGCTCGGCGGCTGATCCTTTTGGGACGCACGCAGCTTCCGCCGCGCTCGAGGTGGAGCTCGCAGGAGGCTGGCAGTCACGTGGCACGACAAATCGCCGCGATTCGGGAACTCGAAGAATCCGGCGCAAGCGTGCATCTGGTGTCCGCCGACGTCGCGGACGAAAAACAGATAAGCGCATTCGTCGAGCAGTTCCAGGCTGAAGGCTGGCCCCCGATTCGCGGGGTCGTGCACGCGGCGGGAGTGCTGCAGGACGGCTTGCTGTTACAGCTCGATGGCGCTGCGATGAACAAGGTCCTGCGGCCCAAGATGGTTGGAGGATGGATTCTTCATCGCCTGCTGCGAGCGGCTCCGCTGGATTTTTTCGTGGTCTTCTCTTCGGCGGGTTCCCTGATTGGGCAGCCCGGACAGGGCAACTACGCCGCCGCGAACAGTTTCCTCGACGCGCTCGCGCATCATCGAAAGGCCCAAGGCCTTCCAGCCCTGAGTGTCAACTGGGGAGCATGGGCCGAGCTGGGTTTTGCGGAAACCGAAGGCGGCAAGAGCCTCACGCGGCGCCTCGCGCTGCTGGGAATAAGAAGCATGCCGCCGAAGCTGGCGCTCGAGGTGATGCAGCGGCTGCTCCGCGAAACTGCCACCCAGGTCGTAGCGCTTCCAGTGAACTGGAGTAAGTATCACGAGTTCTATGGAGTAGGCACTGAGCCGGCCCTGCTCTCCGACCTTGCCAATGAAGAAGCCTTGGTTCCGTCGCAAGCAGCGCACTCCGGAGAAAAGCGCAGCGCGATCCTTGACGCGCCTCCTGCGGAGCGTGCCCCGTTGTTGCAGTCCTATGTGACTGAGCAAGTAGCTCGTGTGCTAGGTCTATCGCCCTCGCAACTGGACATACAGCAACCTTTGACCAACCTGGGACTGGACTCGCTGATGGCGGTCGAGCTGAAGAATCGCATCTCGGCGGACTTGGGCGTCAACGTGCCGATGGTGAAATTCCTCCAGGGCTTCAGCGTCGCGCAAGCGGCAAGCCAGCTCCTTGAGCAACTGACCGCGGACGTCGACAACCCGTCAGCGATTCGCCCCATGGCGCGCGAGCATGAGAACGATCATAGCGACAAAACTTTGTTAGCCAATATCGACGAGCTTTCGGACGAGCAAGTTAATTCGATGCTCGCCGATATGCTGACTAAAGATGCGGTTACCTAGTGCCTGATGTATCCAATCGAATCGCCGGCCTCTCATCCGCGGAAAAACGCGCACTGCTTGCCGATCTCCTTCGGGAAAAAGCGCGCGTAGCCGAGTCGTTCTATCCACTGTCCTACAATCAGCAGGGGATTTGGTTTCTCTCTCAGTTGGCGCCTGAGAGTATGGTTTACAACGTCAGCTTCGCCGCGCGAATTACCTCGCAGCTTGATGTTCCGGCATTGCGGCGATCGTTTCAGGCGCTCGTCGATCGCCATCCTTGTCTGAGGACCACCTTCACCATCCGCTCCGGGAAACCGGCGCAACGGATCCATCAGGGTGCGAAGGTCCACTTCGAGGAGTTGGATGCTTCTGCATGGTCGCTTGACGAGATCGAGACGCGGTTGACCGACGAGGCGCATCGTCCTTTCGATCTCGAGCAAGGCCCGTTGCTCCGCGTGAGCGTCTTCAAGCGATCCGCGCGGGAACACTACCTCTTGTTGGTCGTGCATCACATCGTGATCGACTTCTGGTCGCTCGCGATACTTCTAAATGAACTAGGCGTGATTTACCCGGCGGAAGCGGCGGACCGGCGGGCGACATTACCACCGCTTCACTTGCAATACGGCGACTACGTTGGCTGGCAATCTGAAATGCTGGCGGGCGCGGAAGGCGAGCGGCTATG
>PMOH01000321.1 GCA_003161515.1 Deltaproteobacteria bacterium | reverse complement strand
GACGAGCACGACTTCATGCTCGCGGCGCCGGATTCAACCGTCCTGATGCATCTGAAGCTGATGCCGCTCACGAAGACTTCGTACATTTTTACATTTCACAAGGACGGGATCTTTAATTTCTATTGCGCGGTGCATCAGCCGGAGATGAACGGGCAGATTCTCGTTCTGCCACCGGCCGGCGCGAAGTGAAATCGCGGGCTAGGCGGGCTGCTCGATTCGGCGGACGGCGGCATTCATGCGATCGACGGTGCGGCGCTTGCCGAGGACTGCGATCACTTCATAGATTCCGGGACTGACGGTGCCGCCGGTGAGCGCGACTCGGACGGGCTGCGCTAGTTGGCCCAGCTTCAGGTTGAAGCGGGTCAGTACCGATTCGAATACCGCTTGCACCGACGCTTCGGAAACTTCGCCCTCGTGCGCGTCGAGTTCGGCGGCCAACGCGCGCAAAGGTTCCGCGACTTCAGGCTTCAGGAATTTCGTCGAGGCTTTCGCATCGAGCTCGATGTCGTCCTTGAGATAAAAGGACGCGAAGTCCACCAGCTCGGCCAGCGTCTTGGCGCGCTCGTGCAGCGTTGCGACGGCCTTTTCGAGCCATGCGTCGTCGCTCGGAATCGTCCATCCGCGTTGCGTGATGAACGGCTTGATCTCTGCGACCAATTGCGGAAGTGGACGCTCCTTCAGGTAGTGAAAATTGAGCCAGAGCAATTTCTCGGGATTGAAAACTCCCGCTGATTTTCCGCACGCTTCAAAGCCGAAGAAGTTGATCAGCTCGTCCTTGGAGAAAATTTCCTGATCGCCGTGTGACCATCCGAGGCGCGCGAGATAGTTCAGCATCGCCTCCGGGAAGTAGCCGGCCTCGCGATACGCGACGACCGACGTCGCGCCGTGCCGCTTCGACAGCGGCGAGCCGTCGGGACCCAATACTTGCGGCAGATGAGCGAAGGCTGGCGGCGTGAAGCCGAGCGCGTACGCCATCTGCATCTGGCGCGGAGTATTCGGGACGTGATCGTCGCCGCGCACGATGTGCGTGATTTGCATGTCAACGTCGTCGAGGATGCTCGCGAAGTTGTAGATCGGCGAGCCGTCNNGATCGGACGATGATGAAATCGTCGAGCTCGCTGTTCTGAAAGACCATCCGGCCCTTCACGAGGTCATCGACGACCGTCTCGCCGTCCAGCGGCATCGCGAATCGGATCGTGTAGTTGCGGCCGGCGGATTTGTCGGGCAGCGCCAGGTCGGTCGGGAACTCGAGGCCGCGACATTTGCGATCGTAAACCGGGCGGCGATGCTCGCGTTCGGCCTGTTTGCGCTTGGCGTCGAGTTCCTCGGCCGAGCAGTAGCACGGATAGGCCTTTCGATCGCGCAAAAGTTTCAGCGCCGCCTCGCGATGCCGCGCGACTCGATTAGTCTGAAAGTATGTCTCGTCGGGCGGGCCTTCGTCCCATTCCATCCCGAGCCATTTCAAGTCCGCGAGTTGTTCCTCGAGCGATTCCTTGGTCGAGCGTTCGCGATCGGTGTCGTCGATGCGCAGGATGAACTGCCCGTGGTGGTGGCGCGCGTACAGGTACGCGAACAGCCCCGAGCGAACGTTGCCGATGTGCAGCGAGCCGGTGGGACTCGGTGCGAAACGCGTGCGAACTGTCACGTCATTCCCACTCGATCGTCGCCGGCGGCTTCGACGTGATGTCGTAAACGACGCGGTTGACGCCTTTGACCTCGTTGGTGATGCGGCTCGACACGCGCGCGAGGAAGGCCGGCTCGAGCCGCGCCCAATCCGCCGTCATCCCGTCCATCGACTCGACCGCGCGAATCGCAATCACGCTTTCGTAGCTGCGCCCGTCGCCCATCACGCCGACCGTCTTGAGCGGCAGCAGGACTGCAAACGCCTGCCACAGTTTGAGTCCGAAGCCGGCGGCCGCCGTTTCTTCCATCACGATCGCGTCGGCGCGGCGCAGCAGATCGAGCCGATCGCGGGTGACTTCGCCGACAATTCTCACTGCCAGACCGGGGCCGGGAAACGGCTCGCGATCGACGACCTCTGGCGCGAGCCCGAGCTGTCGCCCTGCTTCGCGCACTTCATCCTTGAACAACTCGCGAAGCGGCTCGACCAGTTCCAGGCGCATCCGCTCCGGCAATCCGCCGACATTGTGATGGCTCTTGATCACCGCCGACGGGCCCTTGAACGAAACCGATTCGATGACGTCGGGATAGAGCGTTCCCTGGCCGAGAAATTTCGCGCCTTTGACCACGTCCTCGGATTCGAACACGTCGATGAAAGTGTGGCCGATGATGCGCCGCTTCTGCTCGGGGTCGATCACGCCGGCCAGCCGCGACAGGAAGAGATCGGAGGCATCAGTGACTTTGAGATCGATTCCAAGCTGGCCGGCGAAGGTATTTTCCATCCGATCGCGCTCGCCCGCGCGCAGCAATCCGGTATCGACGAACACGCAATGCAGCCGCGGTCCGATCGCGCGATGTATCAGCGCCGCAGCGACCGAGGAATCGACGCCGCCCGACAATCCCATCAGGACTTTGTCGCTCGGACCGACCTGCTTGCGAATCTCTGCGAGTTTGGTCTCGACAAAATTCGCCATCGTCCAATCGCCGCGCTCGCCGCAAATTTTCAGCACGAAGTTGCGTAGCACTTGCGTGCCGCACGGCGTGTGAACGACTTCCGGATGAAACTGGATTCCTCGGATACGCCCGTCGCGCGTCTTGAACGCCGCATACGGCGAGTTGTCGCTATGCGCAATCGCGCAGAGCGCGGCCGGAATTGCCTCGACGCGATCGCCGTGACTCATCCACACGCGATGCTCGCGACCTTCGAGGCCCTCGAACAGCGCGTCGTCGCCGTCTATCACAAGAGTTGCAGGCCCGTACTCGCGATTGCGCGAGCTGACGCTGCGCGCGCCCATGTGCTGCGCGATTACGTAGAGCCCGTAGCAGATTCCGAGCACGGGGCATCCGAGGTTGAGCACGTCGTCGGCGATATCGGGCGCATTCTCGTCGTAGAGGCTGGCGGGTCCGCCGGAAAGAATAATTCCGCGGGGATTGAGCGCGCGGATTTTATCGGGCGCGAAATTGAACGGATGGATTTCGCAATACACGTTCGCCTCGCGCACGCGCCGTGCGATTAGCTGCGTGTACTGGCTGCCGAAATCTAAAATCAGGATCACTGTACATTGAAATATACCGGAGGTGGCGCGGGGTAAGAAACGCCGCCGCGCGCGACGGTCCACAAGCGTTTATCCTACGCGGGTAGTGTCCTGATTTGAGCGCTTCCGTTCCCGTTCTTCCTGCCACTGCCGCTGCCGCCACAAAAGGTAGCGACTGTAAGCAAGTAAGCCGGGATTCGGCTGCACCATACATTCACCTAATGGCGGAGTCCAAGCGCGAGCTGGCGGAAAAGATGGACGTCATTACTTAGTGGGGCAAAGAGCTCGACGAACTAGCTCCAATTTTTGTCGTCCACCAGCGATTCAGGTGTCAGTCCAGCGCGGCAAGTGCATCGAGAAGGGCGCGCCCGACAGTGCCGCCCGGAGCTCGCTGACGAATTCTCGCGCTGCTTGTCGCCCGTTGGGGAATTGGTCGTTTCGATCCCAGCGCCATGCTGCGACCATCGCAAGCATCAGGACCCGGCATTCGCGGAGCAGCTGTTGATCAGTGCTCCGGTAGAGCACGCTCACCTCTTCGGGCAGGTAGGAGAGATCGAACTCGACGGGCCCTCGGCAACAGGTCTCGAGGTCTATGAACCGCAGGCCCTTCTTCGTCCTGAGCACGTTGCCCGGGTGTGGCTCGCCGTGCAGGAGTTGTTCGGGGCGCCCGTGAGCGCTGATCGCCTGCCGCAGACTTCGTAACGTGTTGCTGAGAAGCTCACGGTCCGCGTCTGCGAGCTCTGGAGTCTGGTCGCGGCTTCCGATAAGCCGTTGGGCGTCGGTGATTCGATCCGTAAAGTGCGGTGTAGGGAAGTCGATCTGCCGCATGCAGTCATGCAGCCGTTCGAGCGCGTGCGCGTAGTCGGCTGGCGCGAACTCTCGGGACGGCACAGGTTCGTAGTAGGTCCACAGTGTGACCACAAAGCCGTCACGCACGTAGACGCCCGGCGCGACCCGAGGCTCAAGCACTGCTACGGAGCTCCCGGTTTCCGCGAGTCGTAAAGCAAGCTCGACTTCGAACTCCGCCTGGCGCTTCATGCGCTCCTCCGCGACCCGAGCAAGAACGTCGCACGGCAGCAGGCGCACAGCGAGCTTGTTCGACTCCTGGAGCACGATCGCATCATCGACTGTCAGGCCAAGCGCTGCAGCAGCGCCCATCGCTGCGGCGACTGCACGGTTACGGTTACTCATCATCGACAAGGCTTTGAGGGTGAGAGAGGATCGCCAGAAATAGAAATACGTCCGGATTTTTGTTCGAGCCGAGCGCCGCCGTTCCTCGGCACGGGATTTTTCGATGCGATGTCATTCAATTAACTACTTTTGATTGCGGATCGTGGTCAAGCGGCGCGCGACGCACCTCACGCCGACAGTAAGCCCATCAATGTAAGAATGATAAGCGTGTGAATTACGTCGTGGGTCCGGGCACAATCAACAGGGACAACGAATTTCTCCAAACATCAAAAGCAAAAGCGCGAGCAATATGGTCGCTAGACACCCTTGATTGGAATGGGAGAGGGGGAAGGTGCGTCGGCCGGTTATGCAAAGCTTTCATAGAGAAGGGCCAGAAAGGATCCGGGATTCTTCGCCGCAGCGGCTCTAGAATGACACAAAAAAACGAGGCAGAATTTTTAATCGCGCCAGAAGAGGCGCTTACAAGGACCCTCACCTTCGATCCTCTCCCATTCTGGGAGAGGAGAAGAACAGCGAGTCAGGTTGTGCAAAGATTTCAAATCTCTCGAAGCTGAATCGAGCATCGGCCTCGCAGCCCTTACCTAGAGGAAGATACTCCCCTACGCGCGGGCGGGTTTGGTTCGGGGGGCGGGGCGGTTGCGGGGCTTGCCGCGGGTGGGGCGCGGCGGAGCGCCTTGGACCCATGACCGACCGGTGCGCTTGAAGTCCAGTCGCAGAGGAGTGCCGACCAGGCCGAGCGATTTTCGAAATCGCGTTTCGATGAAGCGCACGTAATGCGCCGGGATGCCGCGCTCGACGTTGGTGAAGAAGCGAAGGCGCGGTGGCGCGTTGCCGACCTGCGTCACGTACATCAGATTCAAGCGGCGGCGATCGACCTGCGGCGGATCCATCGCAGCGGTCGCCTCGGCCAGCGTTCGATTGAGCCGCGAAGTCTGAAACACTGCGCGCCATGAATCGCCGGCCTGCGTCGCCGCCGGGATGATGCCATCGACGCCGTCGCCAGTCACCGCGGAGGTGAAGACCATCGAGGCGTATTCGAGGAACGGGTAGCGCTCATGCGCGTCGCGAACGAAGGTCGCAACCTTGCGCCCCGACTTCGCCGCGACGTCCCATTTGTTGCAGACGATAACCATCGCGCGATCGCTGGTATCCACCAGCCGGGCCAGGCGCGCGTCCTGGTCGGTGATTCCTTCGCTCGCGTCGATCACCAGCAGCACGACGTTGGCGCGGCGGATGGTTTCGATCGCGCGGCCGACCGAATGATGCTCGAGCTCGCCTTCGACCTTCGGCGGGCGGCGGATTCCGGCGGTGTCGATCAACAAAATTTCGCGGCCATCCGACGGCGGGCACGGCGGCCCGCCCCACTTAGCCGAGGAGAGGCGCACGTCAACGGGGTCGCGCGTAGTGCCGGGAGTGTCGTCGACGATCGCGCGCTCGAATCCCGAGAGCCGATTGAGCAGCGACGACTTGCCGACATTGGGGCGGCCTATTAGCGCGAGCCTCAAATCAGGCGCGGCAGCAGCGGCGCTTTCGCGCTCGGGCAGGCGTGCAACTACTTGATCGAGCAGCTCGTCGACGCCGCGTCCATGCGCCGCGGAGATAAAAAACAAATCGTCGCCGCCGAGCGCGTAGAATTCGGAAGCCTGGGACTCCTGCCCCGGCGAATCGATCTTGTTGACCGCCAGAATCAGCGGGCATCCGGTTTCGCGCACCAGCGCGAGCGCTTCGGAGTCGGCCTCACTCAGCCCGCCCCTGCCGTCGAGCATGAAGACTACGACGTCGGCGACTCCCACTGCGGCGAGCGCCTCGGTGACGATACGTTCGGTCATCCGCTCATGGCCGCCGAGCTCGAGGCCGCCGCTATCGATCGCGACAAACTCGCGATCGCCGTATTTGGTGCGCGCGAAATTCAGATCGCGGGTCGTGCCGGGAATCGCGCTGGTGATTGCGCGACCGCCCTTTGCGATTCGATTGAACAGAGTCGATTTGCCCGCGTTCGCGCGGCCCACCAGCACGACCGCGGGCAGTCCTTCGGCGGCGATTCGACGCGCTTCGGCGCCGGTTGCTTTGCGCGGGTTGGTCACAGGCCGAACTCCGCGAGCTTGCGCGGGTCGCGGGTCCAGTCGCGCTCGACTTTGACGACGATTTCCAAAAACACGCGCGCGCCGAGAATTTCTTCGAGCTCGATTCGCGCCGCAGTGCCGATTTCCTTGAGCGTGGCGCCGCCGGCGCCGATCAGCATGCCCTTGTGCGACTCGCGATCGACAACCACCGTCGCGCCGATCCTTTTGAGCTTGCGTTCCGCGTCGTCTTCGAATTTCTCGACTTTGACCGCGGTCGAGAATGGAATTTCCTGGCGCATTTTCAAAAATATTTTTTCGCGCACGATCTCTTCCGCGATCATTCGCTCGGTCTGGTCGGTGTACTCATCCGGCGACATGAGATCCGGGCTTTCGGGGAGCATCCGCTTGAGCGTCACCAGCAACTCCTCGAGGTTTTCGCCGGTGCGCGCGCTGATGGGGACAATTTCGGCGCCGGGAAAGCCGCGGTTGATTTCCTCGATCAGCGGCAGCAGTTGCGCGCGCGGAATGCGATCGACCTTGTTGATCGCGACTACGGTCGGGCGGCCGAGGGCGCGAATGTCGATCAGCACGGCGCGATCCCCCGGATTGAGATGATCGCCTGCTTCCACAACGGCCAGAATGACTTCGCCCTCTGCGATCGCGCGGCGCGCGGTCTGCACCATGCGCTGGTTGAGTTGCTTTTTCGCTTCGTGGAGACCGGGCGTGTCGATCAGAAGAATCTGAGCGTCGGGGTCGCTGCGGATTCCGAGAATTCGGCGGCGCGTGGTCTGCGGCCGCGGCGTGACGATCGCGACCTTGTGGCCGACCAACTGATTCACCAGCGTCGATTTGCCGACGTTGGTGCGTCCCGCGACCGCGACGAATCCCGCGCGATGCTCACCCATCGCGCTCACCGCGTTCTTCTTCGATTCGATCCAGCGCGAGGCGCGCGGCGGCCTGCTCGCTCTGCTTCTTGCTGCCGCCTTCCGCCACGCCGAGCTCGCGCCCGGCGATTCGGATGCGAGTCGTGAAGCGCTTGGCGTGATCGGGACCTTCTGAGCCGACCAGTTCGTAAACCGGCTGCGTGCGGAAATGCCGATACGCGATTTCCTGCAGTTCGGTTTTGTAATCGCGCTCCGCGGAAGGCCCGCCGATATCATTTTCAAACAGGCGCTCGACCACTTGCTGCGCGGGCGCAAGTCCGCCGTCAGTGTAGATCGCGCCGATCACGGCCTCGAACACGGCGGCGAGGATCGAGGTCTTCTCGCGACCGCCGCTTTTTTCTTCGCCTTTGCCTAAGCGCATCATCTCGTTCAGAGAAATCGCCTGTGCCTTGAGCGCCAGCGTGCGCGCGTTCACGATCGACGCTCGCTGCTTGGACAGCGGGCCTTCCTTCGCGGTCGGAAACTTGCGCATCAGCAAGTCTGCGATCGCAAGATCGAGCACCGCGTCGCCGAGAAATTCGAGGCGCTCGTAATGAACGTCGCTACCGACCGCCGCGCTCGGATGCGTCAACGCGGTCTCGAGCAGTTCGCCGCGTGCGAACGCATAGCCGAGCACCCGCTCGAGTTTCGTGCCGGGATATTCAGGAGGCCCCGCCGCAGACGGCTCGAGCTGCCCACGGCCGAACAATCTCCCCAACCAGTTGGGTGCCTTCAACGGTTGACGCCTCCACCACGACTTCGCGGTTGGTCAGTTGGTCGGGGCCCTGCGTGGATACGCGCAGATAGTTGCGGCTGTATCCTCGCAGCGTGCCGTCCGTTCCGCGTTCTTCAAGTAATACCTTAAGTGTCGTGCCGACGAAGCGGCTGGCGAATTCGACCCGCTTGCGATCGCCCAGCTCGCGCATCAGCGCCGCGCGGCGCTTGATTTCAGCCGGCGCTACACGGCCGGTAAACTTCGCCGCCGTAGTCCCGACTCTCACCGAATACGGGAACACGTGAAAGTATGCCAGCGGGATCGATTCGACGAAGTCAAAGTACGACTCGAAATGCGCGCCGGTCTCGCCCGGAAAGCCGACGATCAGATCGGTGCCAATCGCGGCGTCAGGCCATGATGCGAGCACGCGATCGACGCGATCGCGAAAGTAGTCGCGCGCATAACGGCGGCGCATCCGCGACAAGGTCTCGTCGTCGCCGGATTGCAGCGGCAGATGCAGATGCGGGCAGAATTTTTCGCTGCCGGAAATTATTTCCACGATGCGGTCGCTCAACTCTTCGGGATCGAGCGAGCTGATGCGCACGCGATCGAGCGGGCATCGTTCGGCGATCATCTCGAGCAACTCGGCTAGTTCCACCGGCGGTTCAAGATCCTTGCCGTAGCCGCCGAGATGGACGCCGGTGAGAACGACTTCCTTGAAGCCGCGCGCATGAAGGTCGTCGAGCGCGATCATCACGCGGCGCGGATCGACGCTGCGCGAAGTGCCGCGCGAAAACGGCACGATACAGAAAGTACAGAACTGATCGCAGCCCTCCTGCAACTTCAGAAACGCGCGCGTGTGGCCGTCGAGGGTGACCGCGGCCATTTCGATCGGCGCCTTCTCTTTGCGCAGGTTGGTGACCATCACGCGCTCACCCGCTCCAGAAGCCACTGCGCGCTCGAGGTCGTCGAGGCGGCCCAGNNAGGCATCCCGTCATCACGATGCGCGCGTTCGGATTGAGGCGGCGCGCGCGACGCGCGATCCGAAGACTCTCACTGTCGGCGCGATCGGTAATCGTGCAGGTGTTGACGATATAAACGTCGGCCTGATCGGTGAATTCGCCGCGAATCATGCCGAGCCCGCGGAGGCGCGACTCGATGATCGCCGAATCGTACTGATTGACCTTGCATCCGAGGGTTGCGATTGCGAAGCGCGTTGCCATCGTCAACTTTCCAGCGCCCGTTCGATAAAGCCGCCGCCGAGCACTTCGTCGCCGCGGTAAAAAACGCACGCCTGACCCGGCGTCACCGCAGGACCGCTCGACGCGAAGTGAATCTCAGCGCGGTGATCTGAATCGACACGCATGGTCGCGGGGATCGCGCGATGGCGATAGCGAATCTTCACCTCGACGGGCACTTCGCGGCCGGACGCGATCGAATCGTCAACCAGGCTGATTCGATTCGCGATGAGTCCTGCGGAATCGAGTTCGTCGCGACGCCCGGCCACGACCTCGCCCGACTCGGCACGAATCGCGCGGACATAGAGCCGCTCGCCGCTCGCGATACCGAGACCGCGGCGCTGTCCGACGGTAAATCGGTGCACTCCGGCGTGATCGGCCAGCCGTCTTCCGTCGCTATCGATAATCGAGCCGGGACGGAGTTGCGCAGGATCGCTGCGCTGCTCGACAAAGCGTGCGTAGTCGCCGTCCGGAACGAAGCAGATTTCCTGGCTCTCGGGCTTGTCGGCGGTTGCGAGTCCCAAAACGCGCGCGCGGGCGCGAACTTCGGTCTTGGTCATCGAGCCGAGCGGAAAAATCGTTCGGGCGAGTTCGTCCTGGCCGAGCGTGAAAAGAAAGTATGACTGATCCTTGGTGTCGTCCACGGCGCGCAGCAGGTGAAATTTGCCGTCCGCCGCCTGCTCGATTCGGGCGTAGTGGCCAGTCGCCACGTAGTCAGCATTCAACGCGCGCGCGCGGCTCCACAGGCGATCGAACTTGATCTCGCGATTGCACATGACGCAGGGATTCGGCGTCCGGCCGCCGAGATACTCGGAGACGAAGTTATCGACGACTCGCGCGGCGAAGTCGGCGCGCAGATCGATCACGTAAAACGGAAAATCCATGCGCTCGGCCACTCGGCGCGCATCTTCGAAGTCGTCATGCGAGCAGCAGGTGCCGCGGCGCTTCGCGATCGGTGTAGAAGGTTCCGGCGCGAGCCGCATCGCGACGCCAACAACGTCGTAATCCTGCTCGCGCAGAATCGCAGCTGCGACACTGCTGTCCACTCCGCCCGACATCGCGACCAGCACACGGGGCTTCATTGCGCGCTCACCTCCGACAGAGGCTCACTGTCGGCGACGCGCCGCCATACCGCAGGAATGATCGCGGCGACGGTGTCGATTTCATCGGCGGTGTTGTTCCATCCGAGGGAGATTCTCAGTGAGCTGCGCGCGTCGGCGACGCTCCGGTGCATCGCGAGCAGCACGTGCGATGGCTCGACACTGCCAGCCGCGCACGCCGAGCCCATCGAGACTTCGACGCCTTCGAGGTCGAGCGCGATCAGCATGCTCTCACCGAGTACTCCCGGAAACGTAAGGTTGAGAGTATTCGGAAGCCTGCCGACAAT
>PMOH01000173.1 GCA_003161515.1 Deltaproteobacteria bacterium | reverse complement strand
GCCGTCCTTGCGGCGGAAGGTCGCTTCCATATTCCTGACCACGCCGGCTCGTTTGAGCTCGGCAACCAGCTTGCGGTTTTCCTCGACGTTCGCGAACGACGAGAGTTCGCGCGAGCGCTTGCCGATTACATCTTCACGACTGTAGCCGGTATGCCGGATGTACTCTTCGTTTACGTCGATGTACCTGCCGGTCTCCAGATCAAGAATCATCATGGAGTCGAGATTCTGATCGAACAGTTGGCGCAGCGCCGCTTCGCTTTCACGCAAGCTCGCTTCCGTCTCGGCCGCCTCGGCGATAATCCGATCGCGCTGCGCTACTTCCTGTTCGAGGCGAGCCTGCACCTCGTGGCGGGCAGCGATCTGCTCGGCCAGTTCTGCCCTGACCGCTTCGATTTCGTGCTCGGCGGCCTGGCCTCGGCTGATCTCATCCTCGGCGATATCGGTCTCGCTGCGTCCCATTCTGAACCCAATTCTCCCTCGAAGGGCGGTTTTTGCCCCCTCGCTCTAGAGATCGAGCAACTGTCGTGCCTTGGAATCTGATGAAGCGTCGGGAAGGTCAGAAGGCTCTAAACGTCAGGATGACGACGCGATTCGTTGATAGAGGATGGCGGCGCCTTCGTAGATCGTCGCGCCGTTTTCGGAATCGCCGACGAACTCCGCGATCTGTTGCATCTCCGCCACCCATCGGTACGCCTTCGGCCGCATGTCCGGAACCGCACGGTCCATGCGCGCGAGGAAACCTGGCTGACTGCGCGCGAGCTCGGAACGCAGCGCATCGGCAAGTCCCTCGCGCTCCGCGGCGCCCAGCATCGTCGCGCAAAGTGCGGTGAATCCCTTGGTCAGCCCGGCGTACGAGAGTTTCAAGCCCGACGCGGCGCCAACCGGTCCGTCGAGAATCGCGATATCAAGACCATAGTCGGCCAGGCGCGTGAGCAAATGCGCGTCGGCACCGGACGCATAGAAGCGCGGACCCTTTGCGGGATCTTGAGTGCTCGCGATGGGCGGCCCTCCGATAATTCCAGCGTCGATGAAGGTCGTAGCGTCGAGGATGTCGCGGATATGCCGGCACGTCGCGGGCGCGATCGCATTGCACTCGACGAAGACCGGCTTGCTGCGCGCGCGGCCAAGCGGCTCGCGAAGCCTTTCGGCAACTTCCACCGCAACTCCCGGCGGAACGATCGAAAGGACGAAGTCCGCGCCGCGCACAAGTGTATCCTCGTCGTTGGTTACTTCGAGCCCGGCGGCACGAACGCGCGCGACACTGTTCGCACTGCGCCCCGCGACCGACGTCACCACGCGCGCACCGGCTTCGCGCAGTCTGCGTCCTACCGCGGCGCCCATCTCGCCCGCGCCGACGATCGCAACCGTCACGGCGTCTCGATCGCTCATCGGAGTACCCCTTGCAGAATTGTGTGCGGAAATTTCAGTAGCGGTTGAGGCGCGCGAGCCGATCGGCGTGAAAGTTCGAGTCGCCGAACAGTTCCTGGCATACGCGAACCCGCTTCATGAACAGCCCGATGTCGAACTCGTCGGTCATCCCGATGCCGCCATGCATCTGCACCGCTTCATTCACGGCGAGCGTGGCGCTGAGTCCGGCGCGAGCCTTTGCCACCGACACGATCGCACCTGCGCGATCGTAAGAATCGTCGAGCGTTTGCAGTGCTTTGAGCACGGCCGCGCGCGTGACCTCGAGTTCGCAATAGAGATGAGCCGCGCGATGCTGCAGCGCCTGGAATTCGCCGATCGCTTTGCCGAATTGTTTGCGTTCCTTCAGATAGGCGACCGTGCGGCTGAAAGCCTCCTCGCTGGCGCCCACCATCTCGGCCGCAACCGCCGCGCGGCCAACATTGAGCACGCCCTCGAGGACATCCCAACCCGCGTCGATCTTGCCGAGCACGCTATCGGCGCTGGCGTTCACGTCGTCGAAAGTAATCCTCGCGGCGTTGTGCGTATCCACGGTCGAAGTGCGCTCGCTGCGAACGCCGGGCGCACTAGCGTCAACCAAAAACAGCGTGAGACCAGCTGTATCGCCCGCTTTGCCCGAGGTGCGAGCAACAACGATTAGCAGTTTCGCGACGTGTCCATCGATCACAAAAGTCTTCGCGCCGCTCAACTTGAAGCCGTTGCCGGCGCGCGTCGCGGTCATCGCGATCTTTTCCGGATGATGCTTCGCGGTTTCATCGACGGCCAAGGTCGCAATCAATTCGCCCGCGACAATTTTCGGCAGATAATTTTCCTTCTGCTGGTCGGTGCCCGCGCGCGCGATTGCACTCGCAGCCAGAACCGCGGTCGAGAGGAAAGGTGAGGGCGTCAGCGTGCGCCCAAGCTCCTCCATGACGACACCCGCCTCGACGTGTCCAAGTCCGAGACCGCCGTAGTCTTGCGGCACGAGAATTCCGGCCCAACCCATCTGGACGAAGTTTTTCCACAGCGCGCGCGAGAATCCGTCGGCGTCTCGATTGTCGCGCAACGCGCGCAGATGCGCGATCGGGGCGTTCTTGGCGAGGAAGCCGCGCGCGTTGTCGCGCAGCATCGTCTGTTCGTCGTTGAGAACCAGCGCCATCAGCGGCTACGCACCGGGCAAGCCCAGTATGCGTTTGGCGATGATGTTGAGTTGAACCTCGCTGGTCCCGCCTTCGATCGAGTTCGCCTTGGAACGCAGCCACGCGCGCGCGCTGCGGCCTTCGCGCGAGCGCTCGCCTTCCCATTCCAGTGCGTCCGTGCCGCCCGCCGACATCACGAGTTCCATCCGGCGCTTGTTCAGTTCGGTGCCGTAGTATTTCAGCAGCGACGACACCGCGGGATGAGCGTGGCCGACCTTGGCCATGTCGCCCGCGCGATCCATCGTGAGCCGAAACGCGAGCGCGTCGATCTCGAATGCCGCTATCTGGCTGCGGAGCGCGGTGTCCGCGAGCATCCCGTTGTGGCTGCCGACGGTGTCGGCCGCGATCTGGCCGAGCGAGCGGTTTTCCGAGGTGGTGCCCATCCCGCCGATCATGTCGCGCTCGTGCGTCAGCAAATATTTCGCGATGTCCCATCCCTTGTTGAGTTTGCCGACGAGGTTGGCCTTCGGCACGAGCACGTCATCGAAGAAAGTTTGGCAGAACGGCGACGAGCCTGAGATTAGGATGATCGGCTTGGTCGAGACTCCGGCGCTCTCCATGTCGAAGAGCAGAAAGCTGATGCCTTCGTGCTTGGGCGCGTTGGGGTCGGTGCGCACCAGGCAGAAAATCCAGTCGGCCTTATCGGCGTAAGAGGTCCAGATTTTCGAGCCATTGACCAGGAACTGATCGCCTTTGTCCTCGGCGCGAGTTTGCAGCGATGCGAGGTCGGAACCGGAGCCGGGCTCGGAGTATCCCTGGCACCATCGGATTTCACCGCGGGCGATTTTCGGCAGATGCTCGCGCTTCTGTTCTTCGTTGCCGTACTTCAGCAGCGCGGGTCCGAGCATCCAGATGCCGAAGCTGTCGAGCGGAGAGCGGCAGTTGAGCTCGCGCATTGTTTGGCGCAGAATTTTGGCCTCCTCGCGGGAGAGGCCGCCGCCGCCGTATTCGCGCGGCCATTCGGGCACCGTCCAGCCCTTCGCCGCCATGCGTTCGAGCCATTGGCGCTGCGCGTCGGATTGAAATTTCCAATGCCGGCCGCCCCAGCAAGTGTCGTCTTCGGACTGCGATGAGCGGCGCATCTCGGGCGGGCAATTCGCTTCGAGCCACGCACGCGTCTCTTTACGAAAATTTTCAAGATTTTCCATAGCTACGTCTGGTGTTAATAGGTCTCCCCGCGCGATTCAAGGATCGTAGCAGAGCGGGCCGGCGCTTTTACTTTTTTTCTCCCGGCATGTCGAAGCCGCCGGATTCGGGGTGGTGGCCGTACATGTCGCCCTCGAAATATTCGGATTGATGGGTGGCTGGGCGCGCGCCAAAGCCGTATTCGAACATCCAGCCTGACGGGTTGCGGAAATAGAATGAGTACATGTGATCGTTGGAGTGCTTGCCGGGATTGATCGTCACCGGAATTTTGTTTTTGCGGACGAGGTCGTAGGTCATGCCGACGTCGTCGAGGTTGTCGACCTCGATCATGATGTGGTTGAGCCGGCGATCGCCGCCGGGGATTCCGAAAGCGACGCTGTGGTCGCGGTCGTTGCAATGCATGAAGACCAGGTCAACGGTGCGTTTGCCGGCGCGAAATTTGTACTCGACGCCGCCGCGCATTCCGAGGTGAGTGTAGAAGCGCTGGGCCGCATCGACGTCGCCCTCGCGCACGATGCAGTGACCGAGGCCGCCGGTGTCGGTTTTGAAGCGCCCATGCATCGCGCGGCCCGGATGGAACGGCTTGGCGAATTGCGTCAACGGTCCGTGAAAGATCTCGACTGGATTGCCGCCGGGGTCGTTAAGCTTGAGGACTTCGAGCACTCGACGCTCATTGGCTTCGTCTTCGGAACCGACGCGGAACTTTATACCGGCTTCGGATAGCTGACGCTGCATTTGCGCGAATTCATCGGCGCCGGCGACGCGGAGGCCCAGGTATGCGAGATCGTCGCTGCCATCAGCATGCAGCGCGATCCGATGATGAAAGTAGTCCATCCGGAGGTAGCATCGATCAGACTCGCCTTCGTCGGCCAGCTCGAATCCGACAATACTGGTAGCGAAATTTTTCCACGCGTCGAGATCCTTCACTCCGACGCCGATGTATCCCAACTCTGTTACCTGGATCATTTATTTCCCTCCTGGCGTTTATCGAGCGTCGTTGCGAACCCAGTCGGAACCCAGCGCGACGCGGCGCACCGAATCCGTATCAGTCGGCTGATGACCAACTTTATGCATGGGTGCAGGGGCTTCGACAACCTTGTTGGACAGGCGGCCGAGGCCGCTGACCTCCACCTCAACCAGGTCGCCGACGTCCATGGGGCGCGAATTCTTCGGCGTGCCCGACAGTATGATGTCGCCGGGGAGCAAGGTGATGAAGCGTGAGAGGTCGGCGATTATGTAGTCAATCGGAAATAGCATTTCGGAGATCGCGCCTTCCTGTACCATCTTACTATTGATGAAAGTGCGCAAAGTGGATTTGCGAATGTCTATTCCACTGACTATTCCGGGACCGATTGGGCAGAAGCCGTCCTGACCCTTGACGCGCAGCATCGAGCCGGCGTCAGTGTCGCGATAGTCCTGGCATCCGACGTCGTTGGCGGGCGCGAAGCCTGCGATGTAGTCCCAACTCTCTTCGCGACTGACATTGCGCGCCGGTTTGCCGATGATCACGCCGACTTCGCCTTCATAGTTTAGATATTTGTGACCGGCTGGGCGGCACACCACGCCGCGATGCGAATTCAGCGCTGTGACGGGCTTTTGGAAGTAGGTTGGAGTGTCGAGCATCGGAGCTTTGAACTCGACGCGGCGGGAGTCGTAGTTCAAATGGATGCATAAAATCTTGGTCGGGTCGCATGGGGGCAAGTAGGTCGCTTCCGAGTCGGCGATGTGGCGGCCGTCGCCGAGGGCGAGGCGATCGCCATCGGGGCGCACCCATTTTGGTTGTCCTTCGTGGA
>PMOH01000503.1 GCA_003161515.1 Deltaproteobacteria bacterium | reverse complement strand
GCCTTCTCGGCCAGCACGATGCGCACCTTCTGGCCGAAGGGGCAGGAAAGGAAGTCGTAGAGTTTGATCATATCGGGCGAGTCCTCATTCGGCCTGCGCGGCGACGGTAATCTTCAAGCTGGCTTCAACCTCGGAATCGAGCTTGACCGGCACCGTGAAATCTCCGAGCTGCTTGATCGGCTCGGGCAGGTGAATTTTGCGCCGCTCGATATCGAGACCTTTCTCGCGGAGCGCGCGCTCGAGATCGATATTGGTCACGGAGCCGAACAGCTTGCCTTCCTCGCCGGCGCGGGCATGGATCGTGATCGCAAGCGCCTCGATTTTAGCTTTGACCGCGAGCGCGTCGTTGCGCTTGATCTCGCCGCGTTTCGCGGCGGTGCGCTTCTGATGCTCGAAAGCGCGGATATTTTTCTGATCCGCCTCGACCGCGAGCTTGCGCGGCAACAGGTAGTTGCGCGCGTAGCCGGCGCGGACCTTGACCACGTCGCCGGTCCTTCCCAGGTTGGGAAGGTCCTCGTTGAGTATGACTTGCACGTTCATGTTGACTGCCTCGTGGGTGCTTCCCGCTTTTTAGAAAAAATCGCCCATGCTGTTGGCTTCGGGGCTGGGGGGCTTCAGCCGCCGGAAGTCGATCCACATATCGAAAACGCCCGCGACACACACGAGCGCCGCCACCACCGGTTGCGCGAATACGACGAAATAAATTATGCCGCGAACGATCGACGGGACCGCGAGCGACTGGAAATAAAATCCGATGATCGCAAGTCCCTGGCAAAAATAAATCGCCGCGATGCAGATGAACCCGTTGAGCGCGATCGCGCTAATCGCCGAGACCGGGATGAACAGTCCGAAGCCGCCCGCCAGCAGCAGCCACACCATCCATTCCGGCGCCGACCATCGCGAAAGATCGCCAAACAGGCTGTAAGCCAACCGATTCGGCCCGGCCCATCGCCAGAACACGCGCAGGTTGAGCAGCATCGTGCTCGCGCCGACCAGCAGCGCGAACGCCGGCGACAGATGCATCGTGAGCGAGATGACGCTCGCCTGCATGTCGGCCGAAATCGTCTGTTGAATCCCGAGCAGCTTGTAGAAATCCTGCCCGCGCGCCATCCCTTGTGCGAGTTCGTCGTGGACGGTTTTGATGAGCGCGTCGGGACCACCCATCATCGCGAGCGCTGCCACGATCGACGCCGTCACCATCACGCCCGCGCCGACCGCCGTGATCATTTCGAAGGACGCGCGCCGCTCGAGCATGCAGCATGCGATCGCCGTCGCCAGACCGAACGAAACGAAGTACGCGAGACCGCCGATTGGCCCCCACAAAATTCCGACCAATGCGGTCGCGAGCACTACCGCGATATTCGCGCGTGCGTAGGGATTCGGACGGCCGACTGCGTACACGAGGATTGGCGCCGGCGCGAGCATCATCAGGATGCCGCCGATAAGCGGTATCGCGCCGCCGGCGAGGAAGAACGCCCCCGACAGCGCGGCCGCACGAACCATCCCTATGACAGCCTTGCGCGTCACTCGATTCAGCCGTCTAGACTCCGAGCGTCGAGAACGGCAGCAGCGCGAGCACGCGCGCGCGCTTGATCGCGACCGCAAGTTGGCGCTGATGCTTGGCGCAATTGCCCGAAGTCCGGCTCGGCACTATCTTGCCGCCCTCGGTGATGAAGCTGCCGAGCGTGCGCACGTCTTTGTAATCGACCTTCAGCGTCTTGTCGGCGCAGAAGCGGCACACCTTGCGCCGCCCGCCCGGACGTCCGCGACGCATCCCGCCGCCGCGACCTTCACCACCGCGGCCCTCGCCGCGATCGTCGCCACCGGGACGCGGGCCGCCGTAGCGTCCGCCGCCGCCACCTTCGCGCGGGCCTCTTTCAGATCTTTCTTCGTCAGCCATTTATCTTTCCCTGGAAATCTTCCTTTTTTAGTATCTATTCACATCGCTCGATCGACTCAGCGACAACTTCGAATCCCGCTGAGGTCTTCACGCTACCCTTCAACGCTCTCATCCTTCCGATCACCTTAACCTGCCGACCCGGCTCCAGGAGCGCTTTTGCTGCCAGCGCCGGGTCACCCGTCATAACGATCCCGAGCCTCAGAGTTTCGCCGGGCGCGCCGCATTCGACCGTGAAGCGAAGCACGGGCGTGCCCGCGGGCGTGATGCGAACTTCGGGCGGGTCGATCAGCCGGCCATCCAGCTCAATCCGGTTCCCGGTCACGTTCGGGCTCGATTTCCTCGACCGCCGCTTCCATTATCTCTTCGGGAGCGTCGGGCGCTTCCTCGACCGGCTGCTCGCGCGAGGCCATCAGAGCCGCCGCGCGTGCTTCCTGCGCGGCCTTGGCCTCGGCGATACGGCGGTTGCGCGCCTCGAGTTCCTCGCGCGCCTTCGCCACGTCGGCGTTATCGTCCACCAGCACCGACAGGTAGCGGAGGACGGCGTCCGAGATGCGCAAATTGCGCTCGACCTCGTTCATCACGGGGCCGGGCGAAACGTAGTCCATGCGGACGTAGAAGCCGCGGCGCTCGCCCTTGATTTTGTAGGCGAGCTCGCGCGATCCCCATTCCTCGGTTTCGATCATCTCGCCGGCGCCGGCCGCGATGATCCCCTCGTAGCGTTTGATGGCTTCCTTGATTTGGGGTTCGCCCGAATCAGGGCGGAGAATAAAAATAGTTTCGTAGCGCCGCATGCGGCTGCTGGTCCTCCTTACGGATTTGAGCCCCAGGTTGGAGCAAGGAGCAATCCCGTACAGTACCATCGTGGGTATGCGGCCTCAAGGCGCGATCGCAGTTATTTGAGGGTCCGATAGACCTCTGCTATGAGAAGATGCGGTCTCGGTCGCGCAATTCAGGAGGTCCGTCCATGGCCAAGCCCAAAAAGAAAATCAAGAAAGCGGCGCCAAAATCCCGCAAAGTCGCTCCCAAAGCGATTAAACATAAGAAGCCGAAGGCCGCCAAGCGACCGGCTCCGAAAAAATCCGCCAAGCCGATGCGAGGTCGAGTCGCTGAGGTCGTGACTGCGGCCACCCGCGCGTCGGTCGATTTGGAGAGCGCCGCTGGACGATTGGAACGCGCGGCTGTGCGAAAAGTCGGCGAAGTTGCCGCCCGCGCCACGCACGCGATGAGAAGTGCGTTGTCGCATGCGCCGAAAATTCCCAGCTACGACGAATTGCCGGTACGCGCGGGCGCTCCCGCGGGCGCGGCCTGGGGCGTGTTCGGCGACGACGACGAAGTCGGCACCATCAATCTGCTGACGCCTGACCGCGTCGTCGCGGCGACCTCGTCGATTCGCACCGGCAAAGTGTTCGCGCTGAATTTGCCCATCAACATTCCCGACCCGCCGCTGTTCACCCGCGGCAAGCATACGCACACCGTCAAAATTTTCCCCGGCGCCGAATTTGTGCTCGACGATTTCCTGGACAACTTCTATCCGCAAGCGTCGTCGCAATGGGACGCGCTCGCGCACGTGAAGCATCCGGTGCACGGGGCGTATAACGGGATTCCCGACATCGAGATCACCGGGCGCGGCGGGACGCGGCTCGGCATCGACAACCTGGCGCGGCGCGGAATCGCGGGACGCGGAGTGCTGGCCGACGTCGCGCGCTACTACGATCGCGTCGGCAAGTCGATCAACTTCACCAAGGCCGAATCGATTCCGCTCGACGATGTGAAAGCGGCGCTCGAAGAAGAAGGCGTCGAGCTGCAAGCCGGCGACATCCTGCTGATTCGCATCGGATGGACGAAGTTCTATCTGTCGGCGAGCGCGCACATAAAAGAGGAGCTGTCGAAGGAGACCGTCGTGCCGGGAATCGAAGGCAGCGAACGCACCGCGCGATGGCTATGGGACAATCATCTCGCGGCGGTCGCGTCGGATTCGCCGGCGCTCGAAGCGCTGCCGAAAACTGCGGGCAACGAAATGGAATTCCTGCATTTCCACATGCTGGCTTTCTTCGGAATGCCGATAGGCGAGATGTGGAACCTCGAAGGCCTGGCGGAAGACTGCGCGTCGGACGGCAACTACGATTTCTTCCTGACCTCCGCCCCGCTAAACATCCCAGGCGGAGTAGGCTCCCCGCCGAATGCGCTGGCAATAAAGTAGCTATAGAGCGAAGTCGACTCATGCAGTGAGCGTCACGCGGCGCCGACCGCTTTTCATTTGCGCGCGGCAACCAGCTTTCGGCGTTTGAAAAGCAATCCGGACCAGGTCGCGTCGATTGCGCACACTTTAAAATCAACCAACCCGCTGGCGAGGCCGGCGCCGCGCACTGAGATCTGCGAGAGATCACTGACAGTAGTGGACGTTTTCTTCGGCCATGCGATCCAGACCAATCCGCTGCCTATCTCCGTCGCAATTTTCTTGATTCTACGATCTAACTCCTTCCTCGAGCGCACGAACCATATCGTCAGGTTGCAATCGCGGCTGGGCTGGTCGAGCAGCTTCGCGCCTTCGGGCAATGGGCCGAGCGACTAGGAAAATCCGTCGGGCGCATCGAGCAGTGCGATCGACGAGTTCGGCTTGATGCCGAGTTTTTTCAGCAGCGGCGTGCCTGAGTAAGGCTCGAAGATCGATCGCGGCACCACTAGATCGGTAGTGCGTCGAGCCGCCATCGCGCGTTTCAGTACGGTTCCGATCTTCGGCCAAGGAGCGTACGAGGCGTCGGGCAGAGACATCCTGATGCCGCCGATTTTCTCCGGCGCGCCGCCCGCGAATACCATCGGCAGGTTGCGGGTCGATTTCGCCATCCGCACGGCTATTCCAATATCGCGCCCGACCAAGGGAGCCGCTCGATATCGATCACAATTGCGTCGGGTATAGCTCGCCTGACGTCGCGCAGGAATTTCAGACCTTGCGGCACGATGACGGTGACGTCATAAGCGGCGGCGCGCAGAGTTTTCGCTCTCTCGGATGCTTCGACGGCGTTTTGATGAATCAGCAGGACGCGGCGCATCGTCGCTCGAGCAAACCGTGTAGTGAAATCTCAGTGCCCTGCTTTCGTCAGCGCCTCAGTCGTGAAGAAACTCTTGTCCACCGCGCCCATGTTGATGTACCAGCACTCGCGCTCGGGCGTGTCCGGGCCGGGCAGATAGCAGGTCGTCGAGACGCCCGACTGCACGTCGATGCTCGAGGCGGCGACGATGAACTCACGCTTGAACGGATAGACCGCAATCTTGGCGTCGGGCACCGGCCGGTCGCGATACGTATTCAGATAAATCTGCGTCTTCCACAACTCGCCCTTCTGATCGTAGCTGTCAACGTAAGGATTGAACCATCCCTCGCCGTCAACGTACACGATCGTCTTCGATTGCAGGACGCCCGTGATTCTTTCCGGCCGCGGCGTCACTTCGACCACGTATAGATGGCGCATCTCCCAATCTTCATCGCACGCCGTCGCGCCGCCGTCAGTTGAACATGGATGCGCCGGCGAGTTCTTCGCATGCACGCACGCAAGCATGTTCTTATCGCCGAGATATTTGAAATTGTACTCCTGCGGCTTCGCGCCAAATCCGCCGGCGTGATCGGCGTCCCAGGTCGAAAGCCCCGGCGATGAACTCAGCATCACTTCGTTCACTCGGCGTACGCGCCGCGCTCCCGCCAGGAATGCCCACGTGTCGTCCGCCTTCAACGCATCCCAGTAGCGGTAAAGGATCGCACCGCTGCCGCGATCTTCGGCCGGCGCAAGCGCAGGATATGCCCCGGCACGCGCCCAGATGCCGGTAGTCTTGAAATCCGGATCGGCGGGCAGCGGCTCGACCTCGGTGCGACCGATATCCGAGTAACCGGCCAGATGCCCGACCTCAGTCAGCGTCATCAGTGCCTGTTGCGCGCCAGGATTTTGCTTCGCCACCTGGCATTCGAAAAATCGCAAATCGTAGTCGTCAGTAGCGATCGGTTTGAAGTACTGGTTCCACATGATCTTGGTCGCGACGTCGGGATCGTTGGGATCGAGCAGCGGAAACGGCTGCCCGGCGACGAAACCGATCAAGTCGCGATGGTCCGGCGCGAGGCGCACCTGGCCCGAATATTTTTCAGTCGCATCCTGGTACGGCGGCGGCCATGTGACGCGGCTCGGCGCGACGATATTCATCTGCATCCCGCGAGAGACCGCGATGAAAGTGCCGGGACTCACCAGCGCGCGGACTTGCTCCGCGTTCTTCGCGGTGATGGTGTCGCCGGGTTTGACCTCGGCGTGAACGGGAGTGAGTGGGAATGTCAGCGCGAAGAAAACTGCGATGACGGACGACGACACACGAAGTCCGCTCGGTTTTTTCATATCTAAAGTATCACTTTAACTCGACCGCGATCTGGCGGTATCGTTGCTTACGACGTTGACGAACCCTCGATGCGTACCTTTCGCCAACCATAGCACGCGGCGCGCCGAAAGCGATTCCTCGCGCAGTCATCTGCGCGCTCCACCGGTCCGCCTTCATTCCTGTTCGAAGCATCCGCGATCCGCGCCGCACGCTTGCGCATCGACGGGCCGCCCGTCAGGTCCGACCGGCCGCTGGGTCTTGAGACAGGTGTAGCACGCGGTCGCGTCGTCGGGCTTGAAAATGCGCTCGCCGTCGGGCGTGCGATAATACGCGGTCTTGGTGCGCAGCAGCGCGCAGAATGGCGACGGCATGTCAACTGGCCTCCAGGCCGGCGGTGCGCATGATCGCGCGGCGCACGATCACCTTCGCAATCACCACCTTGTACGCATTGTCGGACATCGGCTGCGCATCTTTCAGCGCGGCGTCAGCACTGGCGCGGGCGCGCGTCTCGTCGAGCGGCCCGGCTTTGAGCACGGCTTCGGCTTCGGGTGATCGCCACGGAATAGGCGCGACCGCGCCCATCACAACGCGCGCATCGCGGACGGTCTTCGCACCGGGGGCGCTGTCTAGCACGATCGCGACGCTGACCAGCGGCCAATCGAAGCTCTGCTTCTCGCGCGCCTCCAGATAATGGCTGCGCACTCCCGCCGACGGCGCCGGCACTATCACTTCAGTTATGATCTCGCCCCGCTTGAGCGAATTTTCCCGCTTCGCATCGACTGTCGGCAGCGTAAAGAATTTCTCGAGCTCAACGTTGCGCGTGCCGGCCGGGCCGACGATGGTCGCGCTCGCGCGCATCGCGATCAGCGCCGGCGCAAGATTCGACGGATGCACGATGAACGACGGCCCGCCGCCGAGAATCGCATGGTAACGATTCAACCCGCCGATCGAATAGCAGGTGTCGCCGCCCTTCTTCAGGCAATTCACGTCGGGATTGCGAAAATACCAGCATCGCGGGCGCTGCAAAATATTTCCGCCGACCGTGCCTAGATTTCGAATCTGTGGCGTCGCCGCCTCGCCGGCCGCCTCGGCAATCGCGGTGAACTTTGCGCGGATCGCAGGATGCTCACTGACTTCGCTCAGCTTCACCGTCGCGCCAAGTCGAAGATCCCCCGACGGACGCAACTCGATCCCGCCAAGCTCCTTCAGACCTTTCAGATTCACCAGCGCGGCTGGCGATACGATATTTTGCTTCGACAGATCGACGACATCGACACCGCCCGCAAACGCAACGTTGCCATCTTCGGCTAGTAACCGCGACGCGCTCGCAACATCGGCAGGTGTGATCACTTCGAATCGATTCATCGCAACTTCAAATCCTTCACGCGTGCCCCAACGCCGCCAGCACGCGGTCCGGCGTCATCGGAAGCGAACGCACCGGCACTCCAATCGCGTCGTACACCGCGCATGCTACCGCGGCAGTGCTCGCGACGTGCGACACTTCGCCGAGTCCCATCACCCCGGTATTCGTGATGCCGTTGGCGACCTCGAAAAACGTCACGTCGATCTGCGGAACGTCGAGCGCGCCGAGCAGCTTGTAGTCGTCCATCGTCGGATTCACCATGATGCCGAGTTGCGGATCCATCCGGCGATCCTCGAACAGCGCGAACCCGATTCCCATCAGGATGCCGCCGTTGACCTGGCTGCGCGCCGTCAGCGGATCGACAATTCGTCCCGCGTCGTGCACCGCGACGACATGCGTCACGCGCACGATTCCGGTCTCGGTATCGACTTCCACCTCCGCGAACTGGCAACCGGCCTGGTCGGTGCGAAAGCCGTCGTAGTTCGGGACGCGCTCGCCCTGCGCGGAAATCGAATCGCCGGGGATTCGCTTACACACGTCGTTAAACGAAATCGCGCGCGAGGGATTGGTGCGCATGCGAATCGTTTGCTCGGCAGTCTCCAGGTCGTTGGGCTGTGCGCCAAGAATCGGCGCGGCGATCCGAAACAGCTTGTCCTTGAGATGCGCCGCGGCCTGCCGCACCGCCGGCGAGTTCGACGGCGCGCTCAGACTGCCGCCGCTCGGCACCGAAAATAGAAATCGCGTGTCGCCGATCTCCGACTTCACGCGATCCACCGGCAGCCCGAGTTCCTCCGCCGCGACGATCGCCAGAACTGTGCGCGTGCCGGTGCCGATATCCTGCGTGCCGACGCGGACCTCGACGCTGCCGTCGCGATGCGCGATCACTTGAGCCTCCGGTCCCGACACTCCGACCGCATGCCACTCCGCCGACGCGACGCCGACGCCGCGCTTGATCGGACCGCTGGTTTTCGCGGCTTCATTTTTCTCAGCCCATCCAAACGCACGCGCGCCAATATCGTATTCGGCTGCGCGCACCGGGTTGTCACTGTTGCGGCGCCTGAACTCGAGTCGGTCGATCCCCGCCTTCCGCGCCATCTCGTCCATCGCGAGTTCCAGCGCGAAGCATCCTTGCGGCCATCCGGGCGCGCGCATCGGCGACGACGGCCCGGCGTTGGTATAGATGTTACTTTCCTCGACGCGGAAATTCGCGCATCGATAGATCGATCCGAATGGACCCGCGCTGCCCGCACCGCCGCCGATTCCGCCGCTTCCGCGCGTCACCAGATCGATCGCAGTCAGCTTGCCGTCGCGATCGACGCCCATCTTGACCTTCTGTTCGGAGTTCGGGCGGTTGCCGGTCGAGCGATGCTCATCGGCGCGCGGAAGCATCACCTTGACCGGTACTCCGGTCGCCTTCGACAGTCGCGCGGCGACAACCATTTCGGGAGTTGCGCCGAATTTTGATCCGAAGCCGCCGCCGAGGTACTCGCAGATTACGCGCACGCTGTCGGGCGGCAGGCTGAAGTACACGGCGAGGTCATCGCGCACAGAAAAAACGCCTTGCGTCGAGCACCAGACCGTGAGCTGGTCGCCGGCCGGGTTGAAGCTCGCGACTGCTCCGTGAGTTTCGAGGCATACATGCGTCTGCACCGGCGTAGTGTAGGTCGCCTCGATCGTGCTCGTCGCGATCTCCAGTCCCTTCGGGACGTCGCCGACGCTCGAATGCTTGACCTTGCCGATGTTCGAGCCGCTGCCGAAGACTCGCGGCGCAGAATCTTTGGCCGCGGAGTCCATATCGACTACGAACGGCAACTGCTCGTAGTCGACTTTGATCAACTTGAGCGCGTCGGCGGCGATATCGGAACTGATCGCGGCGACCGCTGCAACTTCCTGGCCGGCGAATCGGATTTCGCGATCGTCGAGCGCAAGCACTGCTCGCACGCCCGCAAGATGCTGCGCCGCCGACAAATCGAAACCGCGAATGCGCGCGTGCGGCCACGGGCTGCGGAGTATCGCGCCGTAAAGCATCCCGGGCAATTCGATATCGTATGTGTAGCGCGCGGTGCCGGTCGCTTTGAGCGGTCCATCGACGCGCGGCGCCGGCTTGCCGACGACGGACAGGCGATCGCCCCATTGCCAGGGCGTCGGCTCGTCGTCGGGGATCGTGACGGTGACGTCACGCGTGTTGCCTTGAAAGCCGAGATTGAGCGTGACGCGTCGCGACATCAGACGTCCTTGGTTGCGCGTCCCGGCTTAACGGCTTTGAGAGCGGCCGCGAAGACGTGTGGGTAGGTGCCGCATCGGCAGGTATTTCCGGCGGTCGCGTGTTTGATTTCGTCAGTCGTCGCAGTCGGATTTTTTTCGAGCACCGCTGCGACCGACATCACCATCCCGGGGGTGCAGAAGCCGCATTGCTGCGCATCATCTTCGACGAACGCGGCTTGCACTGGGTGCATATTCGATGGCGTGCCGAGGCCTTCGATGGTGTTGACCTGATGACCGCGCGCATCAATCGCCAGCACCATGCACGAGGTCACGGGTTTGCCGTCGAGATGCACGGTGCAGGCGCCGCACGCGCCGCGATCGCAGACAAGCTTGGTGCCAGTCAGCCCGAGATGCTCGCGCAGTGCTCGCAGGAGAGTAACGCGCGGCTCGATCGCGAGCGTCGCGGGCTTGCCGTTGATATTTAGTTCGATGGTCGTGGCTTCGGGGCCGAGTTTTTCGATGACACCCGGCGGCAGCGGCTTTTCATCGGCGGAGGCGGGCCGCACATGCACCAGGCCTGCAGCGGCCGCGACTGCGCCGGCGCCCTTGATAAAGGATCGGCGGCTGATGGCGTTCGGCTTGCGAGGTTTCATTTGGAGGTTGCGGCCGCGGTATCGCGAGCGGGTTCCGAGGTCATGAAGATTGCAATCGCGAGGCCGAACAGAATCATACCAACTGGAAGCGCGAACATTGCGATCTTGATCGAGTAAACGCCAGCCGCCAGAAGCTTGTCAAGAAACATTCCGGTGTCGTAGCCGAAGCGGTCGATCAGCATTCCGTTGGCGGAGGCGCCACTGGTGAATTTGAAGCGCGCGATTTGTGCGCCGATGCGTCCGACAATCGGCAACACCAACGCGGATACGATCACGGCGGCGACCATCGAGCGGCTCTTCAGCGCGGCGTCATTCACCAGCCGCGCGCCGATGCGAATCCCGATCAACATTCCAAGCGCTGCGACGGCGCATTCGAGGATTGCGAACTCGTTTGAGTTCCACCACGCGCCGAACGGCGGATTGAGATACCGCACGGCAATATGCGCGCCGGTTCCGTAGCTCAGGGTGAAGACCGCGCCGAGCAGGAGCGCGACGAAGGTGAGCCGTCCCATCCATCGAGGAGTTCGGCGCGGTTTCTTGTTTCGTGGCATCAGTGATCCTTCAGCGAATCGACGCGACGATCGCGCCCGAGCCGCGCGTGAGTCCGATCGAGAGATAGACAATCAGCAACACGAGCGAGCCGACAGTCAAACCGACCCGGCGAAAGCGCGCCTGGAGTTCAGCAACTTCGGGACCCGGTCCCGGCGCCCGCCAGATTTGCACGCCGATGGTTCCATACTGATAGAGCGCGAGTCCGATAACGACAATGACGAGGATCAATTTGATCGCGAGCAGTATCGAAACGCCGCCGAGGAACAGCACGTTGAGGATGCCGGTCACTGCCAGCACGGCCAGCGAAGTCAGGACGATGACGCCGAGGCGGCGAACGATTCGCCGGAACACGCGCAGGCGCGCGGGCGCGTCGAGTTCCGCGGCGAGGACGGGGGCGAGTGCGAAGGTGCTGAACAGCGATCCGCCGAGCGCGACGATAACGGCGACGATGTGAATGAAGAGCACGAGGAATCGGAGAGTCAGCATCAAGCACCGCTTGTATCGGACGGAGTCGAGTGGGGGCAAGGGATATTCCGGTCGAGGCGAAATTACCTGCTTCCGGTTTGTCTGGATCGATGAGCGTTCCCTGGTACGAATGATCCGTTCTGTCGCTGGATTCCCGACCATCCGAAGCCTATCTGATGTTTGGCGCGCTTCCTGCTTATTGAATTGGATCTTTATCTCATTTTTCCCGGAGCGAAATTCATATGGCTGAGCTAACCGAAAAAGTAAAAGACTTCTTCACCAGCGCGAAAATAAATAAAAGCACGCTGATGGACGTCCTGAGCGAATTTCTGGCGGTTGAGATGGGCGGTCAGAAACTCTACGAAAAGGCACTAACCCTGGTTTCCGATTCCGAGGTGAAAACCAAATTTCGTGAGTTTCATCGACAGACGATCAAGCATCAGAAGGTCCTGACTGAAGTAATCCACAAACTGGGTGGAAATACGCGGGCGCAGAGCGCCGGCGCAAAGGTGGCGACTGAGAAGGCGCAGGCGCTGCTAAGAAGTATGGACGGCAATGGTCTTTCCAAGGATCAGGCCGAGCTGAATGCGATAGAAAACATCGTGCTGGCGGAAACTAAGGATCATGCGGACTGGGAACTGATTGGGAAAATCGCGCGTCAGTCGAATGACGACCGCTTGCGCGAAGTTCTCGGCGCCGCGGCCAGCGAAGTTGAGCAGGAAGAAGACGAACATCTCAACTGGACGCGCAAAAAACTCGGCGAGTTGCAGATGGAGTCGCTGACCAAGGGCGCGACCTCCGATAAAAAATCGGACAGTCCGAAAGTAGAGGCGCCGATCACTAAGAGTTCAATGAAACGCACCGGTGGCCGTGCGAGATCGCGAACTAAAGCTTCCTCAAAGAGTAAGAGCAGAGCTCGAACGACGCGATAGACGATAAGTGACGAAGTTGCCGGTAACGCGGGCGCCGAGGCTGATAGCGGTGCGGCGCGAGGCCCAATTGTCGTCGAGGACGAGGGTGTAGCCCGCAAAGCGCATCTTGCGGCGCGCCATCGCGAGGAATGATCGCGCCGCCATCGCCAGCGCGACGCCGCGCCCGCGCGCTCGTTCGATGACTCCGATGTTTATCAACGCGCCGCGCGTGCCGCCGCCGCGTTCGGGATCGAGGCGGACGCCCCGGCGCAGGCGGGCTAGCGCGGGACTGAGATCGGGCACTGAGAAGACGGCGCCGACGCATTGGTTGTCGATAGTCGCGAGCATCGAGAGGTCGGCGACCGGAGTCTCCCACAGCGACGTGAGCATCGGGCGCACTTCCGCGCGCGTCACCGGATTCCATCCCCAATGGCGATCGAACGCCGCGTTGGTGACGTCCGTCCACGCATCGATCGCGGCCAGAAATCCGTACTCGCGCCAGCTTTGAATGGTGACGCCGGCGACCGCGGCAGCCTCAGCCATCCGGCGATAGCGCGCGAGGATTTCGGGCGTGAGCGACGCGGTGTAATCGACCTGCCCTTTTTCAGTCACGAAGCCCGCGTCCTTGAAGTAGCGATGGTACGACGCAGGATTTCCGCGCAGCAGGAACGATGGCAACGCATTGTAGTTGTCGATCGCATAAGGATAGTCGAGAAACGCCGCGAAGCCGCTCCGCACCGAGCGCATCCCGCGCTCGTGGAGCAATTGAACGGCCTGATCGAGCATCGCAGCAACCGCGATGTCCTCGCCCTCGAGCGCCTCGAACTGAATCAGTTGGCCGAGTTGCTCATTCCAGTGTTCGATGTAGCGCCGGTTAATAACCGCGCTGACGCGCGCGACGAGGCGTCCAGCGCGGCGCGCACAGAAGGGGGTTACTTCGAGATGCGACGAGAGCAGGCTGCGGCGCGATAGAAGATCGATTTCGTTCTGCACGTCGGGCGGCCACCACGCGTCGCGTCCGGCGTAAACCTGGAATGGGAGGCGGGCGAACTCGTCGAGCTGATCGCGGCTGGTGGGCCGTTCGACGGTGATGGTCTCGGCGGTGGTTGTTTTAGGGTTGGCTGCCATGAGTTGAGGCGGTTTTGGGGCTCAATCTTTCTTATAGCTGGGGGAGGGAGAAAGATCATCTCGGGGAAAGGTGCGCTGCGCGATTTTCGGAAACCGGTACCGGCTTCGCTGAGGCGAAGCTGTCCGAGATCCTTCCTGCCGCTCGCGTCGCTCGCTTTGTCAGGATGACGGAAAGAGCGGAAGGAGGACAGGATTAAGGAAAGACTCGGGTTAGAAGGCTGTCGGATAGCCAGCGGGATAGGAGTTGGTTCATTGTGGCGATGGGATCTTGATTGGGTGTGGTTGCGGCTACTATGTCGCAGATTTCTGCGAAGGTTGTGCTGTGCGCGGCGGCTTCGAGGGCGTTTGCTTCTGCGGGGTCCAGGTCGCGGTGGGAAACGCGGGCGTTGGCGCGCCATACGAGGGTTTTGATTGCGTCCTGCGTTGGCGGATTCCAGGGGCGGTGCTCCTCTACTGCTCGCAACAGGTCTGAGACTTGCCAATCGAGCGCCAGGATTTGCGCTGACGGATGGAGCTTCAGCTTCATCGTGGGCCAGTCTTCGACTGCGACTGCGCGGAGCGATTCGGGATCAAGCGTCGCCGCGTCGGGACCGAGGAACACTTCGACGGTGGCGCGCTCTAGTTTCGCGAGGTCCGCGACGAAAGGTGCGCTCGCGCGCATCGGGTGATCGCGCAGGTAGTCCGCGAGGTGACTGCCGCTATGAGTAATCGACGGCTCGGTCGGCGGATGTTCGAGAATGTAGCCGGTGACGAGGTTGTGAAAGTTTTCATCGCCAAGAACTGCGAGCGTTGCGGGGAAATCCTCCTTGAGCGCGTCGAGGATGCGATAGAAATACATATTTGCGTAGATATCGACGCGAGCTTCCGACGACAGCCGATCGTCACCGAGCACGATCGTGTCGAGGCCGCCCGCGCCAAGCTCGTGCTCAGCCGCGAGGCCCTCGGCGACGCCGCTAGGCGCGGTGATCAGCCGATAAAGCAGGCTTTGGAGTCGTTTTAGATCTATTGGCATTGAAAATCGTGCGTGCGCGATCCGCAGTATCGGCCAGTTCAGCGAACTCCGGGATGTTGTCGTCCCATTCGACCAGCGCCGACACAGCGCCGAAACGCCGCGCCGCGCGTTCGTAGAGCGCCCACACTTCGTCGCGCACCGGATGGTCGTGCGTATCGAGCAGGTACGCCCCGTGATCGCTGTGGCCGGCGAGATGGTATTGCACGACGCGGTCGGCCGGCACCGCGTCGATATAGTCGTTGGCGTCGAACTTATGATTGAACGCGCTCACGAAGATGTTGTTGATGTCGAGCA
>PMOH01000181.1 GCA_003161515.1 Deltaproteobacteria bacterium | reverse complement strand
CCGACCATCGCGTTGGACTGGTAGAGATTTCCGCAGGCGAACATCTCGACGTCCTTGATTGCAATTCCGGCGTCCTTGAGCGCGAGCAGTGCCGCCTGTCCGCCGAGTTCCGGAACGGTCTTCTCGGGATAGCGTCCGAATTTGATCATCCCGGTTCCGAGAACATAAACATTTCGCATCTTGATTCCTCCTGGCGGCCCGGCCCGAAGCTCAGGTCCGTCGTAAAGTTTGTTCGATCCGCTTGGCTAGCTGGATGGGTTCCTTAATTTTTACTCGGCTGGTACGAAAAAGCTATTACGTCGTGACCCTCGCGATCCTTGGCCGTGACGCCGGTGGTCAACTCGACCGGCAGATTGAAAATCTTGTTGGGTTCCTTCTGCGCCTGCTCGGGATCGACGCCGGTCAGATTCGCGCGGACGCTGATGCCCTCGGGCAAATCGACGATCGCCGTCACGTAAGGCGTCTTGATTCCAGGGAACGACTGATGCACGACCGAAAATACGTACACCTTGCCCTTGTCGGACAATGTCACTGGCGCGAATTTTTCAGCCTCGCCGCATTTCGAGCATGCGACGCGTTTTGGATCGAGATAAATCGCACCGCACTTCTCGCACTTGATTCCTTCGAGATGGGGCTTGGGCGCCAATTTGAGCCATGGAACGATCGGGCGCGGTCCCGTGTCAGTAGCTTGAGCCTGCTCAGCCATGAAGATCCTCCGGACAGTTCAATTCAATTGATGATGCTATCAGAATGACCAACGCCGCCTCGTGTGGCGGCGCCGTCTTCTTCTATTGCCGGAGTTTCCCACAGGGGCCGGAGGTCGTCAACCCTCACAGTGGGAAGGGGAAATCACTTGATTTAATGTGAAACCCACCGTGAGTTTCACGCTTCCCTGGGCAGGGCTAAGCCCTGCACCTTAGTATTAATCGCAAAATGGCGAGGGCGCCATTTTGCTCTCAGGTTCTTTGATTCGTCAGCCAGGTGCGCAGCACCGAGAAGAATTCGTCGCGGGTGGCTTTTTCTAGCCATGGATAGTGGCCGCATCGCTGCCATTCGAAATACTCCAACTGCGGGACGTAGGGCGCGAGGCTCGCTCTGATCATTTCGCCGGGATGAGGATCCTGGGCGCCGTGCAGCATGAGCACTGGTGATTTGATTGCCGCGAACGCCGACGGATACACGCCCTCGTTCTGCAGCCGCACCATGTCGTCCCAGGTACTTTCGCCACATCCCGGTTCCGACTCGTCGATCTCCTGCTCAGTCGTCGCGAGGTCGTACGAATATAGTTCAAGCGTCTGCTTACCCAACTCGTGGAATCGTTCATTCGGATCCGCGATTTGCAGCGCGAGTTGGAATCGCTGCCGAGCGCGCTCATCTTTCTTGCGTTCGGACAAGTTGAGGCTGAAGCGCTCGCGCGCGGCCAAATCGAACGTGCCACTGCATACGAGCACGATTGGTCCCGCCGAACTCGGATGCGCCGCTGCGTATGCGAGCGCCAACATCGCACCCCACGAATGGCCGACGAATGCCGGCGCGGTGTCCCGTGCGCAAGATTCAACGACTTCGTGCAGGTCCGCGACGTGGTCGGCGACCGTCGCGCTGACACTGCTTTGAAATGGCTCGAGCACGCGGAAGGAGTCGGCGATTCCGCGTGCTATCGGAGCCATCGACCCGCATGCGCCCGGTCCGCCGTGCACCACGATGACGTGAGGTCCCGAGCTGCCGTACAAGCGAACCTTCAGCAAGTTACTTGCAGCAAATTACTTGTGCTGCCATTTGGGTGGGCGCTTTTCGACGAAGGCGCTGGTGCCCTCGACGCGGTCCGCGCTGCCGAAGGTCACTCCGAATGCCTCCTGCTCGAAGCGCAGGCCCGCGTCCTCTTCCATCGTGAACGCGGCTCGCAGCGCGGCTTTCGCCTGACGTAGGGCGACGGCTGATTTGCCGGCAATTTTCTCGGCCAGCTTTCGCGTCGTGTCGATAAGCTCGCCCGGCGCGACGACCTGGTTGACCAGGCCCAACTCGAGCGCAGTCTTGGCGTCGAACATGTCGCCGGTCATGATCAGTTCGCGCGCCTTGTTGTGGCCGATTCGATGCGGCAGGCGCTGCGTGCCGCCGAAGCCCGGGATAAGTCCGAGATTAATCTCGGGCTGCCCGAAACGCGCCTTATCGCTGGCGACGATCAGATCGCATGCGAGCGCGAGCTCGAGGCCGCCGCCGAGCGCGAAGCCGTTGACCGCCGCGATGACGGGAATCGGCAGGTCTTCGAAACTTTCCATCACGCGATGACCCAGACGCGAAAAATCGAGGCCGTCAACCGCCGACATTTTCGCCATCGCGGCGATATCTGCGCCCGCGACAAACGCCTTGTCGCCGGCGCCGGTGACGATCAGCACGCGCACCGAGGGGTCGTGGCGCACCTCGCGAATCACGCGCGCCATTTCTTCGAGGACTTCGCGATTCAACGCGTTGAGAGCAGTCGGGCGATTCACGGTGAGCGTCGCAATCGCCGCTTTTTCAAAAATAATATTTTTGAGGTCCACGCTTCTAATTCCGCCCTGCGAGGTTTCAGTGTCAACCCCTGCCCGCTTGCGCGAGACTCAAATCGCGCGGAACAATGCGCACGTGCTCGTCAGATCCAGAACACGTACTTGTTTTTTCGCGCTCGCCGTAACGATCTTCGTTGCTTCGGGATGTAGTTCGGAGGCGCAGGATTTCGTCACCAAGATTCGCGCGCAAGCAACCGAGAAATGCAACGAAGGCAACCAGGCCGCGTGTCGCACAATCGTCCAACAAGTGGGCGATACCAAGGTTGCGATCGAATCCACCGCGCCGATCGAGCTGCAAACGCCGGCCTGTAACGCTGGCAATCAGGATGCTTGCGAGCAGATGGCGGTGCTGCATGGTGAATTGAGCACGTGGTGCTCGATGGGCAACAACCAGGCGTGCGCCGCTGTGAACACCGGGCCGTGGCCTTTGAAATGGGACGAGCCGGCGCTGATCGACGCGGCCAAGCTGTCGTGTCTCGGCGGGAAGTTCAAGCCCGAGTCGAATACCTGCCAGGCGCTGCAGATGATGTAGGCGGTGGTGACCCCTGCACCCAGTGATTTTGGTGTTGCGCTGTCACCGCTCCGTCGTCGCTGCGTCGTGACTAGGCGATGCGATCGGCGATCGCGAATCTGGCAGAGCTATGTCCGCTCTTCGAAGCCGAGCGAAATCATCATCTCGTGCAGCGATTGATCGACTTCCATGAACTCGGTGAGCGAAAGATACACGTGGCATCCGCGGGCCCGTTCAGCGCTGCCCGGGATCTCCACGATTTTCACCACCTGGTCGGCGTTAATCATCACCGGTCTGTCTTTCATGGTCACGCGCAGCCACATATCCCGCCACCTTCCCTGAGTTCGAATTATAATAGGCGATGGACGCGACGCGCGACAGATCATTGCTCGCGGGCAAGATCGTCCCAGGCGCGAACACGCTCGTCTTTTTCACTCACCAGTTTCACCAGCCGGTCGCGGACTTTCCTTCGGTCGAGCGTGGCTCGCGGCGGAGCATAGAAACCAAGCGCGATCGCTCCTCCGATCGCGTATGGAATTTTGCGGCGTTCGAGCGCGTTGGCGATAGCCCGCGCAACTTGAGCTGCGGTCTTAGCGCTTTGAGCCACTGGCGAGGCGTCGGATGATGGCGCGGGTCGAGGCCGGAAGCGGGTCGATGTGGCGCAGTCGGGCCTCGCGATCTTTGGAATGTTCGAGCAGTTCGAGCGCGGTGCGGCAAGCGTTTTCGATCGCGCGCGCGCGTTCAGCGATGCCAGCGCCGCGCCATGAAGGCGCCTCGCGCAGCTTCGGCCACTTTGAACCGCCCTTCACGGCCATCAGTTAATACTCGGGTTTGAAATCGAAATGATGAATTGCCTCGATGAAGCGAATTGTGCGCGTCTTCGAGCGCATGACGACGCTGTTGGTGGTCGCGCCGCCGGAAAAAAATCGCACACCGCGCAGATAGTCGCCTGTGGTCACGCCGGTCGCTGCGAACATCACGTTGTCACCAGCCAGCTCCTCCAGAGTGTAGCGATGCTTGAGATCCATGATGCCCATCGCGAGGCATGCCTCCGCTTCCTCGGAGTTGCGCGGCACGAACCGGCATTGCATTTCGCCGCCGGCAGAGCGAATCGCGGCGCCGGCCAGCACGCCCTGATGCGCTCCGCCGATTCCGATCAGCATGTCGATTTCGCTTTCGGGACGCGTTGTGGCGATTGCGGCAGACAGGTCACCAGCTGAGATCATCTTGATCCCCGCGCCGGCGCGCCGGACTTCGTTGATCAACTTTTCATGACGCGGACGATCGAGGATCGCGACGCGTAAATCCTCGACGTAAACTTTTTTTGCTTCGGCCAGCGCCTTTAGATTGTCGGTCGGCGATCGGTCGATGTCGATAACGCCGCGCCCCGCCGGGCCGCATGCGACCTTGTCCATGTAAGTGTCGGGGCATCGCAGGATTCGCCCGCGTTCCGCCAGCGCCACGCATGACAGCGCGTTGGGTCCGCCGGTCGCGCAGATGATCGGGCCTTCGATCGCGTCGAGCGCGACGTCGATTTCGGTGCCCGCGCCGGTGCCGACGATTTCGCCCTCGTACAGAAACTCGGCGTCG
>PMOH01000461.1:2395-14342 GCA_003161515.1 Deltaproteobacteria bacterium | reverse complement strand
TCGATCACCGGCTGAATAAAATTCATGATGAGCGCGGGGCCGAACACGATCACGAACGCGGCGACCGGAATTCGAAGGCCCCCCTCGCGCGCGTTGTACAGGCACATCACGGCCGCGGCGATCGAGAGCAACACCAGCAGCCACAGGCCCGGCTGCCACAGGATTCGATCGACGTAACGCAGTCCAAATACGACGCCGTCGGTATGCAGCAGCAGGTCGAAGCGTCCGAGCCAGTAACTCATCGCGCGCTGGATGAAAAACAATCCGAGCAGCACCGACAGATGCGCCGCCGCGCCCGGCGATACCCGCGGCGGCGATTCCTTGAAGTCGAGCGCGCCGCGCGCCCAATAGACTGCGATCGCCATCCCGGCCGCGAGCACGATCAGCATCAGGAACAGGTCGCGGATTTCCTCGAGCAGCGGCACGGTGAAGACGTAAAAGCCGATGTCGTTGCCGAACGCCTGCTCGGCGATTCCGAACGGCACGCCGTAAAGACCCTTGAGGTAAACGTCCCAGCTCGCCGCCTCGCCTTGCGCGGCGAACAGCGCCAGCACTGCGGCGCCGCCGGCGACGATCACGCGCCACGGCACCCGTTCGCCGAGCGCGCGAATCAGCTCGGGCAGATTGACCTCGACCATCTCGTCGGGACGGCGCACGACGCGCAGCCGCTCATGATTGCGGCTCGAGCCGATCGCAATCAGCCCGCTGACGAAGATCGCGGAAAACGCCACCAGCCACACGACCAGGAAGATCGCGATCTCCGCGCCAACTGTTGTATTGAAAACGCCGCCGAAGCCGAGCCGTCCGTACCAGAGGTAATCGACGATCAGCTGGTCGAGAAAGCTCAGCGCCAGCAGCGCGACGATAACGACCGCCGCGACGACGATCAGGATATTGCGAGGCCGCATCAGCGTGAGGTGCTATTCGCCACGGCCGATTTGCATGACGTGTTCCCGCACCACGTCAGGAGGGCAAAGCCAGATGAAAACCTTGAGCGAAAGATAGCCGATGACCAGCCAGTCGAGTTCGCCAACGATTGGAATCATGTCGAGTTCGAGCGCCGGCGGTGTGACCATCAGCGCGAGACCCATCCACGGCACCGCTTTCGCGAGCATCGGGACGCGGTCGTCAGTCCATAGCCGATAAAACAGGCGGACGAACTGCGGCAGGAACATTACGAGCCGGCTGAGTTGCATCGGCCCGAGAAATTGCATGCGAAGTATCTTCGAGAACATCACCTTGCCCGCTAACATCATACTCTAGCACAGCGCGCCGCCGAAGAGTCCTTCGGACAGTGGCCGGTTCCGGCCAGTTACCCGGCAGCGAGGAGGACCGGTGGCATTTCGGAGCTGAGGAGGCTGGATTTCGATCCTTTAGCGGCTTGCGATCACTCTCCTGGTTTGAGCGGGGCTGTTTGATCCTCGGACGCCCTATGCTCGTACCTCATGGCGCCAGACTCTTTCGCGATCAGCCGATCGATCGCGCGACGGGCGTGAATCCGCGCCGCATCTCCATGGATCTCGACCAGCGGGCCGTCGGGAAGCTCCAGCAGACGCTGTTGCTGGGCTTCGAGCACCACCTTGTCCTGCTCGAAAGTCCTGGCAATTTCTTCGAATAACTGCGTCGTCGCGCTTGGGTCATTCTGGTTGTAGCCATTTGCGGAGGACCAGAAATAAAAGGTGCTATTTTCGGTCTCAGGGGTTATGCCGTGGAATAGCCTCATTGAGAAGCAATCCTCACGTGCGCTGTCGTACTTCCAATCGCGTAACACCCCGGTCCCCGCGCCAATCGCGCCGTTCCATTGGATCACAGCGTTGGGAGCGACGAATTCAATCTCCTGCCATCGATCCACTTTTCCTTTGAAACCGACGGCCTTGACGTAAGTCGGCGGTGGCACCGAGTCGAGCATCCAGCGCTCGAATCTTACTCCGTTGGGCGTGCGCACCGTGCGCATTTTTGCTTCCACGTGAGTTGTCGCGTCACCGCCGACGGTGCCTTTGTGCACGTAGCCCAGGTGCGAAAGATCCATCAGGTTGTCCAACACCAGCAAGTAGCCACTGCGCAAATGCAATGTCTGATGCTGATGCGGCCAATTGCGCGAATCGTTGTGGTAAGGGTATTGGGTCAGGATCGATCGATCCGCGTGCTCAGGATCGCCCATCCATACCCAAACGAACGCGTCTTGTTCGACCGCCGGATAAGCTCGGACCCGCGCGCCGGGCGGCACCTTATGATCTCCCGGCACCAGCACGCATTGTCCCGCGGAGTCGAAGACGAGGCCGTGATACCCGCACTGGATCCCGCGTGGAACGACATCGCCCAATGAAAGCGGCGCGCCGCGATGGCAACAGCGGTCCTGGAGCACGGCAATCGCTCCCGCGGAATCCCTGAACAGGACCACCGGCTCGCCAAGAATCCGCCGGCCAAGCGGCCGCTCGACGACTTCGTCAGACCACGCCGCGATGTACCACGCATTGCGAACAAACATTGGCGCCCTCCCTGAGCCGTCGTACGAACCCTCGCGCAAACCTCGCGCAAAATGTTCTCGCACAATTTTATCACGTTGACGACCCTATCAATCTGACTTCGCACCTCGAAGTTCCAATTCAGCCAGCGCTCGCCGCGGGCGTTTTTGTTACAATTAGCGCACAGTGAGGAGGGCGAAGCGGAGTGAAGAGGCATATGGCGCTGGGCGTGTTCACGTGTCCGCCCTCGATGGCTAGAACCAGTTCGACGCTGTCTAAAAACGCCGCAGGATACTTCTGCGCAGATTCGGCCACGCCGTGAAGGTACGGCCTCCAGGCCCAACGCTAAACGGGGGAATAAATTCCCCTACAGGCTGCGGCCGGTCCGCAGTGATTTTTGGGTTGTGAGCCTGATCGCGCGCGACGTTGTCGCGCTTAGCTCAGTTGGTCATTCCGCATTCAGCGGGTCCATAAGTTCCGTCGCCAAACTTGGCGGAGATACGCGTCACGACGATGTTCGCTCGATCGATGGGCTCGTGGAGACGATCTGCAAGGCGGGTATCGGTCTCGAGCACAGCCTTTAGAACTTCTTCGGGCTGACTCAGTGAGGCTAATCCTCGTTCCGCCACTACCGCGCAAAAGATTTGCAAGCCTTCGGCTTCTTCGGCCGGAGTATTCGGCGGCGCATGGTCGATGAGCGCATAACCGGTGTGACTCCCATCGGCTTCTGGCACCGGCTCGACATCGACGGTCGCCGATGTAGCCTCGTCGGCCGGCTGAGCAGAAGCCTGCGGCGCGGCGCCTGCTTCATGCGACCGTGCATCGATAGCCGGCGCTGTGGCAGTCGTTTTGTCCGACGGCGGCAAGCCCTGCGCGACGACGGCCGCCACAAGGAAACTGGCGGTCGCCGCGATCGCGGTCGTCCACCTTACCCGGCGATATCGGTAACCTCGCTTCGCCCACGGCGTGCGGCCGGCTTGTGCGAATGTCGAGAGCCACACGAGCGAGAGCCCGATCCACGCCAAGAACAAAATCCCGAACAAAGCTTCCATCAGGACTTGCCCTCCTTAATCCATCACCGCGCTCCGATTTGCTCCTGATTTATTCGTTCGGCGGTCCGATACGCGTTGAAGAGGCCGAAGAACCACAGAGCGCTGGCTGCGCCAAGGGAGATCAGGCCGAGAATTACAACGCCACCACCAGCGGCCTGGTCCGAACTTGTGGACGCGCCGCCGGCCGCGATGGCTCCGAAGAAGGTCATCGTGATACCGAACCACATCAAAGGCGGATAACAGAGCATCATCAGAAGCCCTTTCGGAATCTGCCCATTGTAGAGTTGGCCGAGACCACACCAGAAGAATGAGAGCACGACGGCGAGTCCGCTGCTTTTCTGGTTCTGCACGACAACGACAGTGCGATTCTCAATTTTAGGAGACGCGATGGCCGTTGTGGCCGCACCGGCTCCAGCGCCGCACTTGCCGCAAAAGGCGGCGCCGTCCTTCATTTGATTTCCGCAGGTGACGCAGAACGCCATTGGATTCCCTCCTTGCTTTCAATCGGGCGCCGATCGACGCGCGTGCTTCGCCGGCGCGTTATGGCAGGTGCACGTCGGGCTCGCGCTGCCGTCGCAGCATTGGACTGTTTTGTTGATGCATCCGCACGCATCGCCGTGATGAGAGCAGCAGCCGCTTCGCGCATCGACACCGGCCTGATCGACGCAGAAACACCGGTCGTCCGGCCGGGCCAAGTGATTGCAGTCCGGACTCCCGACGGTTTTCGCCGGGTCAACAATCAGCGGATCCATCTCCTTCATCGCAGGCACGAACTCAATGCATTGCATCGCCCTATTCCAGGGCGGCGTGTCTTCGGGATCGCATCGCGACGAGCTCGCGCTGCCGTCGCAACACCGGTCATTCGCTCCGGAGCAGCCACAAATTCCGCCGTGACCCGTGCAATACTTGTTTGCCGTCGCACTGAATCCCGGTACGGCGAGTGAGAGCAGCACTGCGAGAATCGCAACCAACTTCCCCATGAAATTCCCCCTTCTTGAACACTGGCAGTCAAATCGGATGTAGGCACACTTTCGCGCTCGAAGTCCAGAGAGCGCCTTATGCGATGCGCCGAGCCAGTAAAGTATCCCGCATCATTCTGTGATTCGGCCCCTGTGGAATTCCGAGGACACAATGGGAGCATCAGATCTACTGCGAATATTATCGAGAACGAAGGCTGGGTCGCCCTTCGATTTTCTTAAGTCGGAGGCTCGCGATGCGGCAAAGCAGCGAGCAGCTTTCCACCGGCCTGCGGAAGTTCTTCACCCTCCTCTAACTAGCGAGCGTCTTGTCCAACGGTGAACCCGTTTTTGTTACAATAGCGGAGATCGAGGAGGGTGAAGCGGAGTGAAGAGGCACATGGCGCTGGGCGATTTCCTGGTCGCGTACCTGCGCAGGATTGGCGTGTCGCACGTTTTCGGCATCCCCGGGGACCTCGCGCTCAAGCTGTTTTTCACGCTGGGCCGCCGCCACGGGATGAATATCATCACGATGTCGCACGAGCCCGGCGTCGGCTTCGCGGCTGACGGTTATGCGCGCGCGACCGGCAAAATCGGCGTCATCTGCGTCACCTACGGCGCCGGCGGCCACAACATGGTCAATCCGGTCGCGGGATCATTTTCGGAGCGTGTGCCGATTTTGATTTTTTCAGGAGGTCCAGGCGAGGAGGAGCGCAAGCTCGGCACTCTCATTCACCACCAGGCGCGCGAGATCGAATCGCAGCGTCGCATCTATGATGAGGTGACTTGCGCGAGCACGGTGCTGACCGATCCGAGTACCGCCGCCAGCGAGTTGCATCGCGTCGTCAAGCGCATCTGGGCCGAGCAGCGCCCCGGCTATGTCGAGATTCATCGCGACATGGTCGATCGGCAAATCGAAGTTCCCGAGGATTTGATCGAATGGGACGGGCGCCTGCACTTCCAGGAATCCGACGCGCGCAAGGTCGAGGAAGCGGCGCATGAGACCGCCGCGATGTTCAACGAGAGTCGCAAGCCGGTGCTGATCGCCGGCATCGAGATTCACCGCTTCAAGGCGTCGCAAGCTCTGGTCGAGCTGGCCGAGAAGATGGGCGCGCCGGTGTTTACCACCGTGCTCGGCAAGGGCGCGTTCCCGATGGATCACCCGCTGTACATGGGCGTGCATGTCGGCCCGATCAGTCCGCCGTCGATCGTCGCGCGAATGGACGCCGCCGACTTCGTGCTCAACCTCGGATGTCTCAAAACCGACATGAACTTCGGCAACCGTCCGCCGCACGTGATCCAGCAAAAAACGGTGTGGGCGGTCGATCGCAAGGTCGAGGTGAAGTATCACACCTACACCGATGTCGGCATTCGCGATTTCGCGCGCGCGCTGCTGCGGCAGAAGCTCACGCAGCATCATGAGAAGGTGCAGTACGCCGACAATCTCCGCGAGATCGCCGCGCGCGACGGCAAGCCGGTCAAGGTCAGTCAGATTCTCGCCGTCGTCAACGAATTCCTGGCCGACAAGCGCGACTACATCGTAGTCACCGAGTCGGGCGACATGCTGTTCGGCGGCCTCGACATTCGCGTGCCGCATAACAACGGCTATTTCGCGCAGGGCTTTTACGCCTCGATGGGATTCGCGGTTCCGGCTGCGCTCGGCGCGCAGATCGGCAGCGGACTTCGACCGCTCGTGATGTGCGGCGACGGCGGCTTCCAGATGACGGGTCCCGAAATTTCGCAAGCGCCCGCCAAGGGCGTGAATCCGATCGTCGTGCTGATCAACAACGGCGGATGGGGCATCTTCCGGCCGATCGCGGAGCGCCGCGAGCTGCTCGAGATTCCGCCGTGGCCATATGCGCAACTCGCGCGCGACTGGGGTGGCGAAGGATTCGAGGCGACCACTGTCGATCAGTTGCGCGACGCTCTCCGCGCGGCGCACGACTGCAAATCGTTCGCGATCATCGACGTGCGCGTCGAACGCGACGACCTGTCGCCGGTGACCGTGAAGTACATCAAAGCGGCGGCGAAGCGATCGCAGGCGCCCGCCGAGCATCCGGCGCGCGGGAATTCGCGCCCATGACTGATTCATCAAAGCCTCACGAACTGGACGCGGCCGCAATCGAGAACTATCGGCGCAAGTATCGCGACTTCCGTTGGGAGACGCCCGAGCATTTCAATTTCGCCGAGGTCATCGACAATTTCGCCGAAGATCCGCGCCGCGTCGCGATCCTGTGGGAAGACGGTGATCGCCGCCGTGCGCGGCTGACCTTCGCGGATATAGCAGCGCAGTCCAAACGCATCGCCAACGTTCTCAGTGGCCATGGAATCAAGCGCGGCGACGCGGTTCTGCTGGTGCTGCCGCGCATCACGCTGTGGCAGGCCGCGTATATCGGCGCGCTCAGGCTCGGCGCGATCGTTATTCCGTGCACCTCGATGCTGCGCGAGAAGGATTTGATCTATCGCGCGAATCATTCCGGCGCGCGCGCGATAATCGCATGCGTCGAGAATGCCACCATGGTCGCCGACTTGCGCAAGGAATGTCCGACTGTCGCGCACTACTTCATCTGCGGCGCCACTCGCACCGGATGGATCAGTCTGCAGGAATACATGGGTCATTCGTCGCCGGCGTTCAAGCCGGTGAATACCAAATCGTCGGAGCCCGCGATTTGCTACTACACGTCCGGCACCACCCGCGAGCCGAAGGCCGTCCTGCATAGTCACGGCTACACCTACAGCCATAAATTCACCGGGCTCAATTGGCTCGACTTGCGCGAGGGCGACGTCCACTGGACGACTTCGGATACGGGATGGGCCAAGGCGGCGTACGGCGTGCTGTTCGGGCCGTGGATGAACGGTGTGACGACCTTCATGTACAACGGCCGCTTCGACGTGATGAAGGAACTCGAGCTGCTTCGCCGCTACGGCATCACGACGTTCTGCGCGCCGCCGACTGAGTATCGAATGATCATCAAGGAGGACCTCGCGGGTTACGAATTCCCGAAACTGCGGCATTGCACCGGAGCGGGCGAGCCGCTGAATCCCGAAGTGATTGAAGTCTGGCGCGAAAAGCTGGGACTCACGATTCACGACGGCTACGGGCAAACCGAAACGACGATTCTCGCCGCCAACCTGCCCGCGATGCCGGTGAAGCCGGGCTCGATGGGACTCCCATTTCCCGGCCACGACGTGCGAGTGCTCAACAATGATCTGGCGGAGACCCAGGTTGGCGAGATCGGCGAAATAGCTTTGCGCATTGCGCCCGAGCGCCCGCCGTCGCTGTTTCTCGAGTATTGGAAAAACGCCGAAGAGACCGCCAGCGTGTTCAAGGGCGACTGGTACCTCACCGGCGATCAGGCCACGCGCGACGCCGACGGCTATCTATGGTTCGTCGGTCGCGCCGACGACGTGATTATATCGGCGGGCTACAGAATCGGGCCGTTCGAAGTGGAGAGCGCACTGCTCGAGCATCCTGCCGTCCTAGAATCCGCAGTGGTTGCGACCCCCGACGCCGATCGCGGCTCAATCGTCAAGGCCTTCGTGAAACTCCGCCCCGGCGCCGAACCCAGTAGTCGGCTGATCACCGAACTCCAGGAACACTGCAAGCGCGTAACGGCTCCATACAAATACCCCCGCGAAATAGAATTCATCGACGAACTCCCCAAAACAGTCAGCGGAAAAATCCGCCGCGTCGAACTAAGGAAGCAGGAAGAATCGCGCAAGGGCAAACCTCTCTGACGAGCGCCTTTTCCAAATCCGGTTCCCCTCTCTTGAAGGGAGAGGGGTTAGGGGAGAGGTTCCTCTCATCGATTGCGATTCCCGCGCCGTCACTCTTTGTGCAATTCTGAGCAACGGAAGATCCGAATCAGGAGAAAGCAAATGGCAAAAACATTCGGAGCGGAATCAACCGCTGATGAAGTCCTCGAAGGCGTCAATCTCTCGGGCAAGCGCGTGCTGGTAACCGGCGTCTCGGCCGGCCTGGGCGTCGAGACCGCGCGCTCGATCGTCGCGCACGGCGGCACCGTCGTGGGCACGGCGCGCGATCTCGCAAAGGCGCGGACTGCACTCGCGCAGGCGGGCAATCCAGCGGTCGATCTGGTCGAGATGGATCTCGCATCGCTCGCCAGCGTGCGCAAAGCCGCCGACGAATTGCTCGCCCGCGCAAAGCCGTTCGACGTGATCATCGCCAACGCCGGCGTGATGGCCTGTCCGCAAGGCAAGACGCAGGACGGGTTCGAAACGCAATTCGGAACCAATCACCTCGGCCATTTCGTGTTCGTCAACCGCCTGGTGCCTCTGTTGAAGTCAGGCGCTCGAGTCGTGACGCTTTCGTCGGCCGGTCATCAGATCAGCGACGTCGATATTGAGGATCCGAATTTCGAGCGAACTCCTTACCAGGCCTTTACTGCGTACGGCCGATCGAAGACCGCAAATATTCTCTACGCGGTGGCTCTCGACAGTCGCCTCAAAGGACGCGGCGTGCGCGCGACCTCAATTCATCCCGGCGGAATCCAGACCGAGCTCGGCCGCCACATGACGCCGGAACTCGTCGAGCAGATGATGGCCCGGATAAACCGCGCCGCAAAACCAGGTCAGGCACCGGGGTTTCGGTTCAAAAGCGTGCCGCAAGGATCGGCGACCTCGGTATGGAGCGGGTTCGTTGGGCCAGCCGAAGCTGTGGGCGGACACTATTGCGAAGACTGTCACGTATGCGAGGTGAATGACGACACCACGTCGCGCGTCGGCGTCCGGTCTTATGCTCTCAACCTCGCCCACGCGAACGACCTATGGAAAAAGAGCGAGGAGATGGTCAAAGAGCGCTTCCCGTTGTAGGAAGAACTTTCTTAATACTGGGTGCAGGGGTCACCCCTGCTTTCACATTTAATGTACGGAGTTCGACATGGCTCAGACGCAGGAAAAGCCCATCGGGATGGTCGCGAAGCCAACGCGGTCACAAGAGTTCTACGATAGCGTCAAGCGCAAGTTCGCCGAGGAACGCGACCTCAGACTGAGCTACCGTCCCGAAGGCACCGCGCAATACACGTCTGACCTCTCAGGCGAACTGTCGAGGTACGAAGTTGATCCTTATGCCGGCGAAGTCACGCCGCGCGCGCCCATCAACGATACCGTCGAGGTCCTGTTTATCGGTGGAGGATTCTCAGCACTGCTGACGTCGGCCCGATTGCGCGAGCACGGCGTCGAAAGCATTCGCATCGTCGAGCGCGGCGCGGACGTCGGCGGCACCTGGTACTGGAATCGATATCCTGGCGTAGCATGCGACGTCGTCGCGTATGACTACCTGCCGCTGCTCGACGAGTTGGACTACGTGCCCAAGGACCACTACGCGAAGGGCCCTGAGATTTTCGCCCACTGCCAGGCTATCGCGCGAAAGTACAACCTCTACGATCTGGCGACCTTTCACACTACCGTCACCTCGACCGAGTGGGATCCCGTCGAGCAGATGTGGAACCTCACGACCGATCGCGGCGATCATATGAAGGCGCGGTTCGTCATCTGCGCCAATGGCACTCTCTCCAAACCAAAGCTGGCGAAGATCAAAGGTCTCGAAACCTTCAAAGGACACTCCTTTCACACCTCGCGATGGGACTACGCCTACACCAAGCCCGACCTATCGGGACTCGAAGGCAAGGTTGTAGGAATTATCGGCACTGGCGCGACTGCGGTCCAGGCGATTCCCGGCCTAGGCGCGGCGGCCAAAGAGCTATACGTGTTCCAGCGCACGCCGTCGTCGATTGACGTTCGCGACGATTGGCCGACTGATCCCAACTGGGCGCGCCGACTTAAACCCGGATGGCAAGCCAAGCGCCGTGAGCTCGCGAAGAGGCAGCCGTTCATGACGCCGGATCAAACGGCAAAGTATGCGGCGATGTCCCACGAGGAAAAAATTCGCCGGCAGGAAAATGCCAACATCGAGGCGATGATGAAGATCCATCAGCGCATCGATTCGATCGTCAAGGACCGGACGACCGCCGACGCGCTCAAGCCGTGGTACATGCTGCTGTGCAAGCGCCCGTGCTTTCACAACGACTATCTGCCGACCTTCAACCGCCCCAACGTGCACCTGATCGATACTCACGGCAAAGGCATCACCGAAATCACCGAGAAGGGTCCGGTGTTCGAGGGCAAGCAGTATGAGCTCGACGTGCTCATCTACGCCACCGGCTTCGAAGTGCAGAAGACCGGCATCTACAACCAAATCAAGGGCGAGAAGGGCCTCGAGCTGAACGATAAGTATCGCGACGGCATCCGCACGCTGCTAGGAATCCACTCGCAGGGCTACCCGAATCTTTTCATCATGGGCGGCTATCAGGCATCGTTCCAGTTCAACTTGACGGACATGCTACAAGCCCAGGGCGATCACATCGCCGCGTGCATCGAGTACGCGCGCCGTCATGGCCTCCAGGCTATCGACGCAAAGCCGCAGTCCGAGCAATGGTGGGTGGATGAGGTCATCAAGCATCGCGGCAAGACTAATCGCAACCAGGAATGCACTCCCGGCTATTACAACTTCGAAGGCGAGTTCCAGCGCCGCCAGGACGGCAACTACAACGGCGGCTTCTTCCAGTACTGCAACCACCTAAACGAGGTAAACGCGCGAATGGAAGACCACTTCTCGTTTATAAGGAAGTAGCTCCCTCTTCCCATCCCCTTACCTTTTTTTTCCGGTCCCCTTTCCCGCGCGGGAAGGGTTAGGTTCCTAATCTTCGAGCCGCGGAAACAGCGCCAGCGCGTTGCCGCGCGCGATCGCTCGGAAATCCTCCGGGGACAACAACTTGCTGCTCAACAATTCCGCGAGATGCGCCGACACAATCGCTTCCGGCGTGTGCACATAGTCGCTGCCATACAGGATATGCGAGCGCTCGGTCATCTCGAGTAGCGGCGCGAGCGCATTTGAGCCCGGCGATCCCGCGAGATCGTAATACATCTTTCGCAGATGCTCTTCAGCGGGGACTGGCGTGCTGCCGGTCAGACCCCTGGCGAACATCCCGATTCGACGCGCGAGAAACGGCAGAGTCCCGCCCGCGTGCGGCACGATGAAACGAACTTTCGGGCAGCGCGTCGTCGTCCCGCTGAAGATCAGGTTCACGACTGCCCGCGTGCTGTCGAAGGTGAACTCGACCATCGGACGCGGATATCCAAGCGCGCTCTGCTGCCAGCATATCGGCGACGTCGGATGAATGAAGACTGTCGCCCCGCGGCGGTTGAGCTCATCGAACACCGGATCCAGCCTTTTGTCGCCTAGGTACACGCCGTTGAAGTTGGTCAGCATGACGACGCCGTCAAGCTTGAGCGTATCGAGGGCGTAGCCGATCTCTTCGAGCGCACCGTCAACGTCGGGAAGCGGCAGGCTCGCGAAGCCACCGAAGCGCCCGCGATGGTCCCTCATCGTACGCGCGGCAAATTCGTTGACCGATCGAGCAAGCAGACGAGCCTTCGCATCGTTGCCGAAATG
>PMOH01000461.1:0-2342 GCA_003161515.1 Deltaproteobacteria bacterium | reverse complement strand
AGCTTTGCAACTACTTATAGTCCCACCGCCAGCTTCAATTCGAATGCTCAGTTCGACGCAGCCGGCCTCTGATATCGCGGCCGCAAAACTTCCATCACGTGCGACGGTGCGCGTCCTGCATTGCCGTCGAAGGGCGGCTGCGGATCGTATTCGATGCCCACCTGGATCGCGTGCGCAATCGTGTCGCCCGCGACGCGACGCACGAGATGCAACGCCATGTCGATACCCGCCGACACTCCCGCCGCGGTGATAATTTTGCCGTCTTCGACGACGCGCTCGCGGCGCGGCTCGGCGCCGAACTCGCGCAACTTCTCGAGTCGCGCCCAATGCGTCGTTGCGGGACGTCCCTTGAGCAGCCCGGCGGCGCCGAGCACCAGCGCGCCAGTGCAAACCGACGTCGTCCACTGAGTATTCGCATCGATCTGACGGACCCATTCGAGCATGTGCGGCTTCTCGCGAACTTGCGCCTCGCCGCGTCCGCCAGGCACGACCAGGATGTCGGCTCTGGTCACGTCGGCGATTGAGTGGTCGGCGACGATGCCGAGCGATTTCGGATCGGCGCGCTTGATGCCGGCGGTCTCGCCGACGAACATCACTTCGGCGCCGGGTATTCGGCACATCACTTCGAACGGTCCGATCGCGTCGAGCGTGGTCAGGTCGTGGAAAATCAGGAAGGCAATTCGCATGGCGTTCTCCTTTTTTGTCAGGCGCTCAGTTTCTGTTGAAAGCGGTTGCGATACGCGCTCGGCGGCACGTGCAGCGTGCGGATGAACGCGCGGCGCATCGATTCGCGCGTGCCGAAGCCGCACTCCGACGCAATCGAATCGACGCCGTCAGCGGATTCCTCGAGACGTCGCCGCGCCGCTTCGACGCGTAGATTCTCGACGAATTGTCCCGGCGTCATTCCGACTTCGCGCGTGAACACGCGCGCGAAGTTGCGCGCGCTCATCGCAGCGCGCCGCGCGAGCGCCTCCACTGAGAGGTCAGCACCGAGGTGATCCACAATCCATCGCTGCAAATCGCGGATCGGCTCGCGATCCGCCTGCTGCGTGCTGAGCTGCACAGAAAATTGCGACTGCCCGCCCGGCCGTCGCAGAAACATGACCAGCTCGCGCGCCACCGCCAGGGCAACGTCGCGTCCGTGGTCGTTTTCGAGCAGCGCCAGCGCCAAATCGATCCCCGCGGTCACGCCGGCCGAGGTGAATATCTTCCCCGCGCGCACGAAGATCGGATCGGTCTCGACCAACACCGCCGGATATTGCGCCGCGAGCCGATCGCATTGCCGCCAATGCGTGGTCGCCGACAGCCCGTCGAGCAGACCGGTCTCCGCGAGCAGGAATGCGCCGGTGCAGACCGAGCAGAGCCGCCGCGTCCGATGCGCGCTGTTGCGAATCCATTCGATCAGCCCGCGATCGCGCAGCGCGTCAGTAGTCCCGCGTCCGCCGGCGATCAGGATCGTGTCGATCGGCCCGCGTACTTGCGCGATCGAGCGATCCGCAATCAACCGAATGCCCGATGAAGTCGCGAACGCTCCCGCTTTCGTCGCCGCGATCTCGACTGTGTATGCCGGCACCCGCCAGCCGCGCTCTTCAGTCAGCAATCGCGCCGCGCGTCCGAATACTTCGAGCGGGCCGGTGATGTCGATGATCTGCGCGTCGGGAAACGCGACCATCACGATTCTTCTAGCACGCTTCATCGAGTGGATTGTCGCGCGGGGAGCTGTTGGCAGCAATAGATAAGCTGCCACAGTTACTGCCATTCGCGGCTACGCCGCGGACATTGTCTAATGAAGCGGCGCTGGTGAGGCAGTCGGAGTCGCTGCGATGGCGCGCATCGGCAGCGCCGCGCGGAATTTCGGCGCGAGCATCAGCTGGCCGACTGCGCGCGACATCGCAACCGACAAGGATTCGACCGGCTCCGTCTCGAGCGGCAGAAAGACCTCGGCCCCGACCGGATTCGGCGGTTCATTCTCGAGGCCGGTGATCTCGCCCGAGTAGATGACCGCGCCGTCGCGATTCTTCAGCTCGAACTTCGCGCGCACCACGGCGTTCATCGTGAAATACTGGCCGTGGATCGTCTGGTTCGCTTCGAATCGCTTGTTGACCTCGACCTGTTCGAGCTCGGAGCTGAGAAGGAAATCAGATCCCTCGGGCGGCTTGCCGTCGCCTGGATTCGAGTCGAGCACCACCGGCACCAACCCACTATCCGTCAGTCCCTTAATCAACCCGTTGTCGAACGCGCGAGCCGCATCGACGACTACCAGCGGCGTCTGCGCGCTGCCGTCGGCCGAGTAAATCGCACCGGCCTGGTATTCGCCGGAACCAACGCTTCCGCCGGTCGGA
>PMOH01000466.1 GCA_003161515.1 Deltaproteobacteria bacterium | reverse complement strand
CTGCACGTCGGCGCTCACGGCTACGGCTTCCTGATGGCGGCGCAGGGTCTGGGCGCGGTGGCGAGCGCGATCGTCATGAACATGCGCTCGACGGCTCCCAAGGTGCTGCGTCAGAATCTCGTATTCGGAATTTTCTGCATGGCGATCGCGGCCGCCGGCTTCGGCCTATCGACATGGATGTGGCTTTCGTTGCTGACGCAGATGCTCGTCGGCGTCGGCCTGATGAATCACATGGTGACCACCAACACTCTGCTGCAGATGTTCGTGACCGACGAACTCCGCGGCCGCGTGATGAGTATCTACACGCTGTCGTTTATCGGTACCGCCCCGCTCGGCAGTCTGGCGGTCGGTTACATCGGTGAGCATTTCAGTCCGCGCACGGCGGTAATGTTCTGCGCCGCATTCTCGCTGATGTGCGGATTTATTCTGCTGACAAAGTTGAAGTTGATCGCGCAGGCGCAGGAAGAAATCGCAGAAGCGTAACGGTTGCGCTGGCACAGCGCTGTCTTTGATAATCTAGCCGCGTGCCAAAACACTCGCGAAAAACTCGTGACGTCGCTACCGATGCGCGCGCGGAATTGATTCGCGCGCTGCCTCCGATCGACGAATGCCTTCGTGCAGCGGAGTCGAACGCCGCGCTCGCCGGACTCAGCCGCAGCTACATTAAAGTCATAGTGCAACGCGCGCAGGCGGACTTCCGTGCCGCGATTCTTGCGGGACGCGACACCCATCCGCGCGATCGCGACGCAATGATCGACGCTGTCGTCCGCGCCGCCGCGCACGCGGTCGCCGCCGACGAACCGATGCTGCGCCCTGTCGTCAACGCAACCGGAGTCGTGCTGCATACCAACCTCGGCCGCGCGATTCTGGCTGAATCGGCAATCGAGGCGGTTGCGATGGCGGCGCGCTCGGCGGTTAACCTGGAATACGATCTCGAAACGGGCGCGCGCGGCGACCGCGATTCACTCATCGAGGACGAGATTTGCGCACTAGCCGGAGCTGAGGCGGCTACCGTCGTGAACAACAATGCCGCCGCCGTTGTCCTCGCGCTCAACTCGCTCGCCGAAGGGCGCGAAGTGATCGTGTCGCGCGGGGAGATGATCGAGATTGGCGGATCGTTTCGACTTCCCGACGTGATGGCCAAGAGCGGCGCGATTTTGTGCGAAGTCGGGACCACGAATCGGACCCATCCGAACGACTACGCCGACGCGATCGGCCCGCAGACCGCGCTGCTGCTCAAAGTTCATCCCTCGAACTATCGCGTGGTGGGATTCACCAGCGAAGTGACGCTCGAAGACCTGGTCGAAATCGGGCGCGCGCGCGGAATCGACGTGATGGAGGATCTCGGTGCCGGCGCCCTAATCGATCTCACCGAATATGGAATCCCACACGAGCCTGTCGTGCGCGATCGGATCGCGGCGGGCGCCGCGATCGTTACGTTCTCGGGCGATAAGCTGCTGGGCGGTCCGCAGGCTGGCGTGATCGTCGGCCGGCGCGCCGCGATTGATCGAATCAAGCGCAATCCGCTGAAGCGCGCGCTCAGATGCGACAAGCTGACGCTGGCGGCACTCTCGGCGACGCTGCGTTTATATCTCCGCTCTGGCGATCTCGGCGATGAGTTGCCTACGCTGCGAATCCTGCGACGTGGCGTGAATGAGATTGGTGCGATCGCGCCGCGTGCGCGCGAGATCGTTGCAGAGCGGCTCGGCCTCGGTTACGCAGTCGAGATTGTCGATACGACCTCGCAGGTCGGTTCGGGCGCGATGCCGGTCGAGGAGCTGAAGTCGGTTGCGCTGCGCGTGAGTCATCCGGAGAAATCCGCCAACGCGATCGCCGCGATGTTCCGGCGCGCACGAATTATCGGGCGCGTGACCGACGATTCGTTCCATCTCGACTTGCGCACGATCGAGGATCCGACGGTCTTCGCGGTGAAGCTCGAAACTGACTAGGATTGTGAAAATTTCCTGAGCGGGAGCGAGTGGAAAAATGAAATTCGGGACTTTCTTATATCAGACTTCGCCCAACAGTATCGCCGCGGTCGCTCGCAAAGCCGAGCAGAGCGGTTTCGAATCGCTTTGGATTCCTGAGCATATTATTTTGCCGGTAACCTACCGCTCGCCGTATCCGTATTCTTCCAGTGGAAGAATGGGCGCGCCGCCGGAGACGCCCCTGCACGATCCCTTGCTGGCGCTGGCGTACGTCGCCGGCGTCACGACGAAGATTCGGCTGGCGACCGGAGTTTTCGTGCTGCCGATTCGCAATGCGTTCACGACTGCCAAGGCAGTCGCCAGCCTCGACGTACTTTCGGGCGGGCGATTTATTTTTGGCGTCGGCATCGGCTGGCTCGAAGAAGAGTTCGAAGGTGTCGGGATGAATTTTAAGGATCGCGCGCTCAGAACGCGCGAATATCTCGCGCTGATGAAGGAGCTGTGGACCAAGGACTCGCCGGAGTATCACGGCAAGACGGTTAGCGTCGAAGGATTCAAGTTCATGCCCAAGCCGGCGCAAAAGCCGCATCCTCCGATCGTATTCGGCGGCAACACCGAGCCGTCGCTCAAGCGCGCGGCGAAACTCGGCGACGGATGGTACGGAATCGCGGAAGGCAATGACGAGATCGCGGCGACGATCCGCCGCCTGCGAGAACATGAGCGCGCCGCTGATCGCACCGTGCCGCTCGAAATTACGGTGAGCAGATTGCGCGAACACTTGAAGCCCGATGACATCGAGAAATTTGCCGCGATGGGAGTGTCGCGAATAATAGTCGGACCGGCCGCGACCACCCGGGAGCATCTCGCGGCGATGGAAAAATTCGGCGCCGAGGTGATCTCACGGCAATAGTTGGAGTATCGCAATTCGCGCCGATTTCATCGAAACTTGCGCCTGAGGATTTCTTACCAACATGAAAAGGTGCCCCCGCTGCGACAAGACCTACCCCGATTCGGAAACCTTTTGCGAAGTTGACGGCACCGCGCTGGTGCAGGCCGGTCCTGCTTTTGCCGAAAACCCGAGCGGCGAACAGGAAAATCAAATCGAGTGTCCCGTATGCGGCGGCAAGGCGCAGCCGGGCGAACTGATCTGCAATTTCTGCGGCGCGCGACTCGGAGTAGAGCCGAGTGAGGCGTACACACCTCCGCCACCGCCGCCTCCGCGATCGACACCGCTACGCACAGGAACCGTGCGGTCCGGCCCGTCGTCATCGAGGCCTATCACGGCCCGGATGCCGACTGACGATGGTGAGAAAGAAGGCCGCGGGATTTTCGGCGTCCTCGGCTACCTCATCGCGGCGGTCATCGCGCTTGGCGGCGGCGCGTGGCTCGCGCTCCATCTCAGCAGCAAGGGTGCGGAGGCGCCGGTTGCGAATGCGTCGCCGTCGGCGGCTGCATCGATGGCAGCGCCCGCGCCGACTGGCCCCACTGTCGCGCTCGCGACTGCGATGGGTGTGCAGGTCACCGGAGAATCGGCGTCGGCGCCCGAGCGCAACCAGGAGACCGCGCGCAAGTTTTTCGAAGATCACAAAGACGCATTGCTCGACAGCTACAGTCATGCGCTGGCCGGTGACAGCACGCTGCGCAACGCGATGGTGGTGCGCGTCAGGGTGCTGCCGACCGGCAACGTGGACGCGGCGTCGGTGCGGACCTCGACCAATCCGAATCCTGCCTTCGACGCTGAAGTAGTGAAGGACGTTTCGTCGTGGACTTACCCGGCGTTCAGCGGCAGCGAAGTTGAGATCGACTATCCAATAGTTTTCACCAACGATCCGGCGAGCAAGGACGCCCTCGAGTCGCAACTCAGTAGCAAGGTGGCGGGACTGAGCCCGACCGAACTGCCGGAATATACCAGTGCGCCCGCAGCGCCGTCGCCGGCCGCGTCGGAAGCGGTGAGTGC
>PMOH01000145.1 GCA_003161515.1 Deltaproteobacteria bacterium | reverse complement strand
GAGTAGGTCTGATGCACGGTGAGCCTGGTCTTGCCGCCCACAACGGTGAACGTCACCGTCGTCATCACTTCGTTCGTGTCGTTATCCAACAAGCTGCTCCAGACGATTCGGTCGTTTTTGACGATTTCGCGAAAGACGCCGTTCATCCAATGGTCCTCGCCGAAGCCGCGCATGCACAGCCGGAACTTTCCGCCGTCGCGAAACTCCATCTCGCACTCCGGCACGGTGAAGTTGTTGGGCGCGAACCAACGCATCAGATGTTTAGGTGTAGACCACGCAAAGAAAACCAGCGGGCGGGGCGCATCGAAGATGCGCGTGATAGTGAGCTCGCGATCGCCAACCGTAATTTCGGTGTTGGAGCTCATCGGATGCTCTCCTTTCTCTCCGTCACATATTCGCCGAGGCGTCCGAGCGTCTGCTTGAGCCCTTCGACGGCGCCGACTGCTTTGATCGTCTTGTCGCGCAGCTCAGCCGTTTCGAAGAGCATTTGCGCCGTAATCCTTGTCTTAACGCCGTCATCCGCAAACGTCACCGTCATCTGAAAGTGCGGCGGCGATACGTGCCTGTAAACCAGTCGTTCGGGTTCGGCGATTTCGACATAGACGACTTCGTTTTTATAATCGCGGCCGTCGGGACCGTGCATGACGAACCGCCAGATGCCGCCCGGTTTGAAATCCAGCGCGTGAGTGGTGAGCGTAAAGCCGTTCGGTCCCCACCAATGCGCGAGATGTTTCGGGTCGGTCCACGCCGTGAAGACCAGCGCACGCGGTGCGTCGAAAACGCGCGTCACGACGATCCCGCGATCCGACGTATCGGCCGGCGCAGAATCACGCATCGTCGGCCTGGCGGAAGTCATCGCGCCTCTCCTTCGCAGTTGATCATCCAGGGCGTGCCGAATTGATCGACCAGCGCGCCGAAGCGTTCAGCCCAGAAAGTCTTCTGGAGCGGCATCGACACATTGCCCTTCTCCGACAATGCTTTGAAAATTTTTTCCGCCTCGGCAGCAGTATTGACCTGCAGCGAGACTGAAAAGCCTTTCATTGGCTCGTAACGATCCGGCGGCGCGTCGGAGCCCATCAATACCTGGTCGCCGATCGTCATGCGCGCATGCATGACCTTGTCGCGATGGGCCGCGGGCACCTGATCCGCCATCGGCGATTCGCCAAACGTCATCATCATTCCGATTTTGCCGCCGAGGTTCTTTTCGTAGAACTTGAACGCGGCACCGCAATTTCCGTTGAAGTTCAGATATGGATTCAGTTGCATCGTTTTTCTCCTCTAGCCGGTTGCTGATGCGTTCCTCAGAGGGTTGCTAGGTATTTGTCCAGCTTGTCCCAGGTGCCGGCAAATCCTTCTTCCATAAACTTGGAGCCGTCGAAGAAAGTCTGCTCCTCCGACGCCGTCGCGTTTATCGGGACCATCCGCACTGTCACGGTCGTGCGGCCGCGATCCTCGGCGAACGTCGATGTGCCCTGGATCTCGAGCGGCCAGTTCGGCTCAAACGGATGGCGAGTCAGGTTGCCCTTCTCGTCGGTAAACGAGGAGACGAATACCAGCCGTTCCGGCGCGACGATTTCGCGATAGACCCATTTGCCCCACATTTCGCGGCCATCCGGCGCCCTCTGGCTGTAAAGAAAAGCGCCGCCGGGGCGCAGTTCGAGTTGGTGGACTCGCGACGTCATGCCTTTTGGCCCCCACCAATGTTCCAGGTGCTCGGGGACTGTGAGCGTCTTCCACATCAGTTCGCGCGGCGCATCGAAGATGCGGGTAACGACGAGTTCGCAAGCGGTGGATTCGGCGGCGGTGTTACTTCTTGCGGCCATTCTTGTGCTCCTTCTTTTTCGATTCGCTCTTTTGTAGCTCGCGCAGATAATCCTCGAGGCGATCGAACGCCTCCTCCCAGAATTGGCGATAGTGTTCGAGCCAGTCGGACGCGTCCTTGAGCGGTCGCGCGGCGAGCCGGCACGGACGCCATTGCGCCTCGCGGCCGCGCTCGATCAGGCCTGCGCGCTGCAGCACCTTCAGATGCTTCGAGATGGCCGGCATGCTCATCTCGAACGGCTCCGCCAACTCGGACACCGAAGTCTCACCCGACGCGAGCCGCGCGAGGATCGCGCGGCGGGTTGGATCGGCGAGCGCGGCAAAGGTCGCGTTGAGCTGCTCGGTCGATGTGTGCTGCTGAACCATCTAGTTAAATAACCTAGAGGTTAAATATAACGGCGGACGCCGAGTGTCAAGCGACACCTCCGACTATTTTTTCAGATCGATTTGTACCAATCGGCCAGCGCGCGGCCGATCTCGTGCGGCGAATCTTCCTGGATGAAGTGCACGCCCTTGACGGTCACCTCGCGCTGATTCGGCCAACGGCGGCAATACTCGCGCTGCGCGCCAGTCAGAATTGCGCCGGGGTCCGCGTTTACGAACAATTTCGGCGTCGTGCTTTTCTCCAGCCACTTCGAATAGCGGTCGGCGATCGCGACGACGTCGACGGGTTCGCCTTCGATTGGAATTTCACGCGGCCAGGTGAGCGTCGGACGTCGCGACTCGCCGACTTCGATGAACGGCTTTCGATAAACGTTCATTTCATCGTCGCTGAGCTTGCGGATGACGCTGCCGGGCAGGATGCGCTCGACGAAAATATTATTTTTCAAAATCATGTCGTCGCCAGCCGGACTGCGCAGCGCTTTGAAAATGTCGACCGCCCGCGGCGACCATTCCGACCATTGCAGCGGCCTGACGATCGCCTCCATGTACGCGATTCCCTTGACCGCATCAGGGTGGCGCGCAGCCCAGTGAAAACCGAGCGCGCTGCCCCAGTCGTGCACGACCAGCGTGACCTTGCGCTTGAGATTGAGGCCGTCGAAGAACGCGTCGAGATGGCGAGCGTGATCCTCGAAGCGATACGTGCCGGTGGCAGAAGGCCCCGACGCGCCCATCCCGATGAGATCAGGCGCGACGCATCGCGCATGCGGCGCGAGATACGGAATGATGTTGCGCCACAGGTACGACGAAGTCGGATTGCCGTGCAGAAAAACGACCGGGTCGCCGGCGCCGATATCCGCGTACGAAATCCAGGTGCCGATAAGTTCGAGTGTTTTGCGCGGATGCGGATCCGCGGCGGAAATCTTTTCGATGTCGCTCATGATCGGGTACTCCTCGCGTCGATGAAGCGCGCGCGGTCAGTAGGGTTGTTCGCAGTGACTACCAATCTCTCGTTTACCTGATTTTTCTTTGCCAGAGGAGTGCTCTTGACAGAAGTTGGCCGACTGGCTAATTTATAGGTCATGGAGTCAGAAATTATCTCGGGCGGCCAAGAAAGTCGCTCCTTCATCGAAACTGCACGGCGGGCGCAACTGGTGGAATGTGCAATCGATGCGATCGCGGAACTTGGATATAGCAACGCCTCGATGGCCGAAATCGCCAAGCGGGCGAGAGTAAGCAAAGGCGTTATTTCGTACCACTTCGCAGGGAAACGCGAACTCATCGAGCAAGTCGTCAACACCGTAATGGAGAAAGCCAGCGCCGTGATGCTGCCCCGGATTTACGCGGAGCACAGCGCCGCAGGAATGTTGCACGCGTACATCGAGAGCAACCTCGAATTCATCGCTGCTCACCGCAATCACATATTGGCGATGATGAACATCGCAGTGGGTGCCCGCGTCGATCGCAAGCCCAGTGTCGATCTCGAGCTGGCGTTCGAGCCGGCCGTCATGGCGTTGGCGACCATGCTGCGCTCCGGACAGGAGCGCGGCGAGTTCCGCGAATTTTCGACGACGGTGATGGCGGTGACGATTCGGAATGCGATCGACTCACTCGCGCCGCTTCTGTCCGCCAACCCCAAACTGGATCTCAAGCTCTACGCGAAAGAGTTAGCCACGACGTTCGACATCGCGACTCGCAAGTCTCCTGTATAACGGAGGTAACTCCAATGGCATCGTCAGCACCGTCAACGCGTCTCGGATCCGAATCGTTCGAACCTGCGCACGCTCAGCCCGCCGACGTCGCGCGGCCGGGATACAACGTCGCGCTCGGGTACCTTCGAGGATTTTTGGTGGTGATGGTGCTGGCGCATCATTCGGTGCTCGCCTACATCGACGGGGCGCCGCCGCAGGCCACCTCGCTTCTCGCGCAGCCGTATTATTGGCGCGCTTTCATGGTGGTCGATCATCAGCAATGGACGGGATTCAGTCTGTTCACCGGCTTCAACGACGACTTTTTTATGTCGCTGATGTTTTTCGTTTCAGGCCTGTTCGTATGGTCGAGTCTCAAGCGCAAAGGCAACGCGAGCTTTGTCCGCGAGCGACTGCGCCGCCTCGGCATCCCGTTTCTGCTCGCGGCAGCCGTCATCGCTCCGATCGCGTACTACCCGTCGTATCTGCTGACGGCCGGGCCGCACAGCGTCGGCGGTTACATTCACGTTTGGCGGTCATTCGGCGACTGGCCGACAGGCCCGGCGTGGTTCATCTCGCTGCTGCTCGCATTTGATCTCGGCGTCGCGGCGTGGTTCGCGATCGCGCCGAACTTTGGCGAGATGCTTGGCCGCCTCACGTCAAATGCGCGCGAGCATCCAGTGCGATTCTTCCTGCTGCTGGTCACGGTCTCGACGGCGGTATTCATCCCAATGCTGGCCATCTTCGGCGCGATGGCGTGGACCAGCGTCGGACCGTTCCAATTCCAGACCGCGCGTTTGTTTCACTACGCAGTTTATTTTCTCGCGGGCATCGGCGTCGGCGCGTACGGCCTCGAGCGCGGCCTGCTCGCTCCGGACGGGCTCCTCGCGCGCCATTGGATGCGCTGGACGATCGCAAGTCTGGTCGTGTTCGCGATGAGCGTGGTCTTCATGCTGATCGTGATTTCAAAAGGTGCCACCATGTCGCCGGTCTTGCTGAACATTGTCGGCGGACTGGCGTACGCGGTCACCTGCGGCGCGATATCATTCGCGTTCCTCGCGCTGTTCGTGCGCTTCGCCACGCGTCGCCGATGGATCTACGACAGCCTCAGCGAAAACGAATACGGGATGTACATCATCCACTACATGTTTGTTTCATGGCTGCAGCTCGCGATTCTGAATTCGTCGATGCCGGCGATTGAAAAAGGAATCCTGGTTTTCGCCGGCGTGCTGCTCTTGAGCTGGGGCAGTAGCGCGGCGCTGCGCAGCATCCCCGCTGTATCGCGGATCGTTTAGTCAGCGCCAATTCGCGTTTGCCCTCGCAGCCGCGCCAAGCGCAAAATCGCGGCAGTTCAACGTCGAGTAGCGCGAGGACGAATCCGATGGCTGAGAAGCGCAAGCGGAAGTTCTGGGGATGGGGCTACGAGGACCAGGGGCCGACTCCCGAACAGCAAAAGCACATGGCCGAGCGGATGGCCAAGCGATTCGGGCTAGGGCCGCTCGAAATCACGCCGCCACCGAAAGAAAGCGATCTGAATCTGCGCGCGCCGCGGGTCAAGCCGCCGGCTGCGCTCGAAGCGATTTGCTCGACCGCTACGCATGAGCGCGCGGGGCATACCTACGGCAAGGGGTCGCGCGATATTCGGCGGGCGTATCGACGCGACTATCCGAATCCGATCGACGTGGTCGCGTTTCCGCGCGATGAGAAAGAACTCGTCCGCGTGCTCGAATGGTGCGACGGTGCACAGATTGCGGCCGTGCCGTACGGCGGCGGCTCGAGCGTGGTCGGCGGCGTCGAGCCGCCCGAGGGCGACCGTTACCGCGGCGCGGTGTCGATCGATTTGATGCATCTCGACAAAGTCGTCGAGGTGGACAAGGTCTCGCGCGCGGCACGGATCCAGGCAGGCGTCTATGGTCCCGCGCTCGACGCGCAGTTGAAGCCGCATGGCCTGACGATTCGGCATTTTCCGCAGTCGTTCGAATTTTCGACGCTCGGCGGATGGATCGCGACGCGGTCGGGTGGGCATTTCGCGACGCTGTACACGCATATCGACGACTTCGTCGAATCGATGCGGGTGGTGACGCCCACCGGAATCGTCGAGTCACGGCGCTTGCCCGGATCGGGCGCCGGTCCCAGCCCGGACCGGATGTTTATCGGGTCGGAGGGAATTCTCGGCATCATCACCGAGGCGTGGATGCGGCTGCAAGACCGGCCGACTTTTCGCGCGGGCGCGTCGGTGCCGTTCCCGAGCATCTTCAAGGCGGCGGATGCGGTCCGCCAGATTTCGCAGGCGGGGATCTATCCCGCGAATTGCCGCGTGCTCGATGAAGGCGAGGCGTTCAACTCGGGCGCCGGCAATGGCGACGAGGCGGTGCTGGTGCTCGCATTCGAATCCGCGGACCATCCGCTGGAACCATGGATGAAACGCGCGCTCGAATGCTGCGCCGATCACGGCGGAAAAATTCCGGCGGACGCGGCGAAGACTCGCACCGACGCCGAGGCGACGCACGAAGGATCGGCGGGCGCGTGGCGCAACGCGTTTCTGAATGCGCCGTACCTGATGGACACCGTAGCCGCGATGGGGATGGTGAGCGACACCTTCGAGACGTCGATCACGTGGGAGCGATTCCCGGATTTTCATCGACAGATGATGGACTGCGCGCGCGATGCGATCGCGCGGGTGTGCGGCAAAGGCACGGTCACGTGCCGATTCACCCATGTTTATCCCGACGGGCCGGCGCCGTACTACACGATCCTCGCGCCGGGCAAGCGAGGGCGCGAACTGGAGCAGTGGGACGAGATAAAGGCGGCGGTGTCGGACAAGCTGATCGAGATCGGCGGCACGATCACGCATCATCACGCAGTCGGCCGGTACCACCGCCCATGGTACGACCGCCAGCGTCCCGATGGATTCGCACTCGCGCTGAAGGCAGCGAAGAAGGCACTCGACCCGCGCTCGATTCTGAACCCGGGCGTACTGATCGATCCGGATTGAAGGGGCGGAGCGGCAACTTGAAGAAGTTTCCGTGTCCGTACCTTAAGGGTGAAGTCGAACTCGCGGATAAACGGGAACAGCACATCGCTGACCGGCATCCTGAGTTGTTGCCAACCCATCTCCTCAAAATCGAGCGAACTCTGGCCGAACCGGATCAGGTTCGCCGCAGCGGGCGATTTGCTTCTGCGCGGCTCTTCTCGCGCTGGTTCGATGACCTGTTAGGCGGTAAGCACGTAGTTGTCGTTGTGCTATGCTCATCCGCAGGCGTTAGCAGGAACTGGATCATTACGGCCTACATTGCGCGCAATATCGCGGAAGGAGATGTCGAATGGAAGCGAAGTTGAGTTTCAAATACGATCGCGACGCCGACATTTTGTACATCAACAAACGCGATCCGTATCCGGCGCAGGAATCCGAAGAGTTGCCCGACGAAGTCGTGGTGCGGCTCAATCCTGAATCGGGCGAAATCGAGAACGTCGAGGTCCTGTTCTTCTCAACGCGACTGTTGCGCGGCGATTTGTTCGAACTTCCGGTTACTGCCGATCTGCGGCTCGTAGTACAAGACTAGTCGTCGATTTTTAGCTGTTTCTTCGCCGCTTCGGTCATCATGTGCGGGGTCCATGGGGGGTCCCACACGATTTCGACGCTGGCGTCGTCGCATCCGGGGATGCCTAGCAGCTTGTCCTGGATGTCTTGCGTGATCATCATGCCCATCTGGCAGCCGGGCGCGGTCAGCGTCATCGTGACGTTGACGATGCGGTTCTCGATCTGCACGCCGTAGATGAGGCCGAGGTCAACGAGGTTGACGGGAATCTCGGGGTCGTAGCACTCGCGCAGCACTTCGTAAACGTCGGCTTCGGTCGGTGCGGGCGAATTCTCCATAGTAGAGAGTCTAGTATATAAGAGGGTGTGCATGCATCTGAGGTGAAAAATGCCTGATAAGGAAGAGCTATACGACGAGGCGATTGACGCATACGCCGACGACAAGTTTGACGAGGCGATCGAGTTGTACAAACAGGCGCTCGAAATCGACCCGAAGTACGTCGATGCGATCCACGGGATGACGATGTGCTACCAGGCGAAGGGCGATCTCGACGCGGCGATCGAGTTGACGAAAAAATATATCGCGCAGGAGCCGGAAGACATCCTCGCGTACACCAATCTCAGCATGTTTTATCAGAAGAAGGGCATGGTGCCGGAGGCGGAAGCGGCTGGCGCAGAGGCACGGCGGCTCGATTGGAAACGGCAACTCAAGGAAGGGAAGAAGTAGGGCGTCGATGAAACTCAAGGACAAAGTTGTACTGATCACCGGTGGCGGGTCGGGACTCGGGCGCGAGATGGGACTGACGTTTGCGCGCGAGGGCGCGAAGGTTGGCGTCAACGACATCAGGCCCGAGTCGGCGCAAAATGTCGTGACGGAAATCGAGCGCGCAGGCGGCAAGGCGCGGCCGTTTGTCGCGGACGTGTCGAGCAGTGCGGCCGTCGCGAAGATGTTTGCGGAGTTCATTTCAGCGTTCGGCACGATCGACATACTGATCAACAACGCGGGGATCGCGCGGGCGAGCGAGGTGGACAACCCCGACATGTTCATGACGCATCTGAAGACCGACGAAGATTGGCACAAGATGCTCGCGACGCATCTCGACTCGACGTTTTACTGCACGCGCGAGGCGCTCAAGGTGATGATCCCGAAGCAATCGGGACGCATCATCAATATGGGATCGATCGCGGGGACGACGGGGCTGGCGTTCGCGTCGGATTACTGCGCGGCGAAAGGCGCGATCATCTCGTTTACCAAGTCGGTCGCGCGCGAAGTGGTGCCGATGGGGATTCTGGTCAATTGCATCGCGCCGGGATTTATCGAGACGCCGATGACCGCGCCGATTCCGAGCGAGGCCCGCAAGCAGATAGAGGCGAGCACGCCGATTGGGCGGTTCGGCGAGCCGCGCGATATCGCGGCGGCGGCGCTGTTCCTGGCCTGCGACGATTCGAAGTTTATGGTCGGCCAGGTGATCAGCCCCAATGGCGGCTACGTGATTTGAAGCTCGAGGATTGATTCGGATGCATCTTACGTTGGTGACCTTCAACTATCAGAGCGCGGATCTCGAGGCCGAAGAGCGCAACTACCTCGGGCATCATGTTGAGTTGGCGAAGCTCTTCCCCGGACTGCGGCAATACTACACGGGCCGGCTGATGAAGGTCGCGGGCCGGCAACCCGATTCGGTGCGCGCGGCGATTCTCGCTTATGAGGACGCGGCCGCTGCCGCATCGGCGATGCGATCCGAGGTCGTGCCGGCGCTGATCGCCGATACGCATGCGCATCTCAAGGACCTGACTTCGACGGCGGTCGATGCAACGACGATCGTGCCTTTCGATTCGAGACGAGCGGGTCAAAATTGCTTCGCGATGGTGGCCGAATTCGATCTCGAGCAGAGCGCGGGACTCGAGGCGGCGGAGAAACATTATCTCGGGACGCACGTGAATATCGCGCGGCGGCTTCCGGGCTTGCGCAATTACGTGATCGGCAAGCTGATCAAGACGGCGGGTATTGAGGACGCGCGCTATCGCATGGCGATACTGGTGTTCGATTCGCTCGACGCGTATCGCGCCGCTTATGCTTCGCCGGCTGGGCGCGAATTGCTCAAGGACGAAGAGGCCACGATTCGAAACGCGCGCGTTTATCGGCTCGACGCGCGAGTCGAAATCTGAGCATCGCACGCGCACCCTGCGATGCTGCCTCGGTCTGCGGGAATCCTGATTCCATTGTTCTCGATTCGCACGCGCGACAATCTCGGTCGCGGCGAAATTCTCGATCTTGCGCCGATGATCGATTTCGCGCTCTCGATGGGTCATCGCGTGATCCAGTTGCTGCCGCTCGACGAGACCGGCCCCGACGATCTGAGTCCCTACAGCGCGATGAGCGTGATGGCGATCGATCCGACGTACATTTCGCTTTCCGGGCTGCCGAACGTCGGGCGGGTCGTGCTGGCGCGCGCGCGTGAAGCGGTCGGGCGTCGCCGATTTGTTGAACGTCCGATCATTCGGCGGGAGAAATTTCCGCTGCTCGAGCGTGCATATCGTGCGTCGCGTGCGCGAGGCGGACCCGAGGACCGTGCGCAGCTCGATGCGTTCATCCAAGCGAACTCATATTGGATTCATGACTACGCGCTGTTCCGCGCGTTGAAGGATCATTTCAACTGGACGAGTTGGGAAACGTGGCCGGCTGAAATTGCACATCGCGATTCCGCCGCGCTCGAGCTCGCGCGCCGCGATCTGGCCGACTCGATCGAGATGTACAGCTACTGGCAGTACATCGCGCATCGGCAAATGTCGGAGATGCGCGAGTATGCAAAGTCGCGCGGCGTATTCATCGGCGGCGACCTCGCATTCTCGCCGTGCCGCGACAGTGCCGAAGTGTGGGCGAACCAGGACGAGTTCGATCTGTCGCGCACAGTCGGCGCGCCGCCCGACGGTTTCAATCCCAAGGGGCAGCGTTGGGGACTGCCGCTGCCGAATTGGAACGCGATGCGCGCGCAAGGATTCAAGGTGCTGCGCGCACGTGCGCGTCATGCCAGCACGCTTTACGATTTGCTTCGAATCGATCACGTCGTTGGGCTTTATCGGACATTCAATTTCGGTTCCGAGCTTGCCCAGCCGGGAGTCTTCACGCCGGCGAATGAAGACGATGAGTTGCGACAGGGCGAAGAAGTGATCCACGCGATCAAGGAGGAAGC